>NZ_QSEU01000009.1:0-132351 GCF_003466705.1 Eubacterium sp. AM46-8 | reverse complement strand
TAACGTAAGTTAGTAAGACCCCTTGAAGACGACGAGGTAGATAGGCAGAAGGTGGAAGTGTGGTGACATATGGAGCTGATCTGTACTAATAGGTCGAGGGCTTAACCAAAAGAAAAGGTTAAGACGGTTTGGATAGAACAAAGAGAGTTATTCTTAAGAGTAATCGGATGAAAAAGTATTTGCAAAGACAGATATGGTATGATATATTTAATGTGCAGTTTTGAAGGAACAATCCTTCTCCTTAAAGATAGGGGATTGGTCAAATGGTATGATAGGGGTCTCCAAAACCTTTGGTGGGAGTTCGATTCTCTCATCCCCTGCTATTTAAAGGATTTAAGTTGAATTTCAGCTTGAATCCTTTTTTTGCATTTAAAAAGATTAATTACAATGCTGCTAAAACTATATAATAATAATGATGAGGAGATAATCATGAATGAATCTAAATATGAGCATATAATACACCCATTTCCACCGTTGTATAACTGTGAATCAAGAATATTGATACTTGGAAGTCTGCCGTCAGTTAAGTCAAGAGAGCAGATGTTTTTTTATGGACATCCGCAGAACAGATTCTGGAAAATGATTAGTGGAGTATTTGAAGAGGCAGTTCCGCAGACGATAGAAGAAAAGAAGGCATTTATGTTAAAGCATAATATTGCAATGTGGGATACGATATACAGCTGTGACATAATTGGTTCTAGTGACAGTAGCATTAAGAATGTTGTGCCAACAGATTTGAAAAGCATTATAGATAATTCTAAGATTGAAAAAGTAATATGTAATGGGAAAACATCAGGGAAATATTATGAAAAATATCAGATGAAATATCTGGGAATTAAACCAGATATTCTTCCCTCAACAAGTCCTGCAAATGCTGCATATTCATTGGGGAAGCTTGTTGAGATATGGAAGAAGTCTATAATATATTAGATTTTTAATTATTTTTCAGGCTTAACAACATTAAGAGGCATCATAAGATGATCTATAAGGATGTTATAAGATTTATCACCATTACCAGCTTTGAGATAATCAAAATATTTCTTGTGTTCATCTAATGTACCAGTTATACGTCCATCAACCTCGAGAGCTGACTGAGAAGTAAGTTTTATCAGATACATAAGTCTTTGAAAAATGTGATTGACCTCATCATTGTTTATGTATTTTACTAAGAGCAGATGAAACTGATGATCATAACTGATGAAATCTTCATAATTGCCATTATCTGGATGATCTTCAATAGTTTTATATTGAAGGTCAAGAATATTGTCAAGTTCTCTGATAGTTTTCTGACCTCTTGCAGTATTTATATCATTTGCAAGACAAGATTACCTCATATTCAAGTGTTGTAATATTTATTGCAATGGTACTTATGGTAACATATCAGGTCATAGCAAGATATTTCTTCAAAAGCCCAAGCAGCGTTACTGAAGTACTCACAAGATACTGTTTCGTATGGCTGATTATAATATCAGCAACATATATGTTCGGACAGAGAGAGCATATTAATATATCAGTTATTAAGGATAAGTTACCTAAAACACCTAAGATGATAGTCAGCATAATTATTGAGCTTGTTACAATCTGCTTTGCTGGACTTGTAATGGTATATGGTGGTTTTTCAATCGCAAAAATGAATCTTGTACAGTTAGATACAATTCTTCATATTCCAACAGGTGTCATCTATTCAATTATTCCAATATGCGGTGTGATTATAATCTTCTACAGCATTTATAATATTGGACTTGAACTCAAAGCAAATAAGCAATAATTATGAGGAGGACTTTCGCATGAGTATAGCATTACAGGTAGCCTTAGTAATGGTTACAATATTAGTTATATTGCTGATAATCGGTGCTCCTATCGGTGTAGCAATCGGTCTTTCATCAGCAGTTTCAATGATATGCATGATTCCGGCAAATGTTTCTTTTGCAACTTCAGCACAGAGAATATTCGCGGGTTCGAATTCATTTTCACTTATAGCCATTCCGTTCTTTATCCTTGCAGGTAATATAATGAACAATGGCGGTATCGCAACAAGACTTGTTAATTGTGCCAAGGTTATTGCTGGTAGAATGCCGGGAGCACTTGCACAGTCAAATGTAGTTGCTAACATGTTATTTGGAGCCATCAGTGGTTCAGGTGCAGCTGCAGCTGCAGCTATGGGAAGCACAATCGGACCATTAGAGGATAAGGAAGGTTATGATAAGAACTACAGCGTAGCCGTAAATACAGCTTCAGCACCGGTTGGAACAATCCTCTTCACGGGCTGCCGTGTTGGTGGAGTTACTATTGAAAGTGTTATCAAGTACATGTTACCGTACTTTGCTATCATTTTCGTAGCATTATTACTGGTTACATACATCCCTGCGATTTCTATGTTCTTACCTAAGATTCTGGGATTAGTGTAATAAATATCTTTTTTCCTAATATAATGTGCACATAGGAAAAGTAAGCGTCTGCAGAGCAGACATTTACTTTTCCTGTGCCATTAGCGAACGAACGGCCATGCGAAGCAGGGCGAAAGAGTACGAAAGCACGGGTTCGTGAGTGTACGTTAAAAAATGAATAAATTATAATAAGAAAGGCGCGGGCTGCCCTTAGTGGTGGTCCGCGTCTTTTAATTTGCCAATAAATAAATATTATGATATCATTAATTATCATGTAATAAAGGAATGATTCAGATGGATAATATTATTATAAGAAGCATGAAAGAAGAGGATTCAGCTGAAGTCCTTGAGATGATGAAGGTGTTTTATGCCTCACCAGCACTGCTTTCAGACCCTTCAGAGGATGTTATGAAAAGGGATATTGCAGATTGTCTCGGAGATAATCCGTTTATAGAGTGCTTTGTATTTGAGGGTAACACAGGTGTTATCATGGGTTATTCAATGGTTGCACACAGCTATTCTACTGAATGTGGTGGTAATTGTGTGTGGGTTGAAGATATATATATTAAGCCGGATTACAGAGGAAAGAGCATTGCAGGTGAGTTCTTTGAACATCTTGATAATATGTATGGAAAAGAAGCTGTAAGATTCAGGCTTGAGGTTGAAGAAGAGAATGAAAGAGCAGTGAAAGCATATAAGAAGGCAGGATTCGAGAGACTCGGTTATGTTCAGATGGCTAAGGATTACTAATTGGAGTTGTTATGAATAATAATTATAATGAAAGAAGCATGAAGATAATTGACCTTAAGAAAACTATCTTAGAGGACAATGGTGCTGATGCTGACAGATTAAGAGAAGAGCTAAAGAAGAAAAATATATTCTATATGAATGTCATGTCAAGCCCCGGTTCAGGTAAGACTACAACTATTGTTGGTACAATTGAAAGACTTAAGAAACATTTTAATATAGGTGTAATGGAAGCAGACATTGATTCGGATGTTGATGCACTTACTGTTGCTAGGGCAGGAGTGTCAGCAGTACAGCTGCATACAGGAGGAATGTGTCATCTTGATGCTGATATGTCAAGACAGGGAATGGCTGCGTTAGAAGATGAAGCAGATAATGCACTTGATTTTATTATACTTGAGAATGTTGGTAATCTTGTGTGTCCGGCTGAGTTTGATACAGGTGCATGTCTTAATGTGGCAATTCTTTCAGTTCCGGAAGGAGATGATAAACCACTTAAGTATCCACTTATGTTCGAGAAGTGTCAGGCTGTGATTATTAATAAGATTGATTCAATGTCGGCATTTGATTTTGATATGGACAGAGTTAAGGATAATATTGCAATGAGAAATCCGGAAGCAGTAGTTTTCCCTATTTCTGCAAGAACAGGAGAAGGAATGGATGCATGGTGTGAATGGCTTAAATGCTATGTGGCACAATATTTAGGAGAGAACCAGAATGGGTAATGTAAGAGTAATTGATGTACATCAGAGTGTTTATGCAGTTAATGATGAGATAGCTGCTAAGACAAGGGCAAGGCTTAAGGAAGAGAAAACATTTATGGTTAATCTTATGTCGAGTCCGGGAGCAGGTAAGACTACAACTCTGCTAAGAACAGCAAAGATGTTAGGAGACAGATACCGTATAGGCGTAATGGAAGCAGATATTGATTCTTCTGTAGATGCTGAGAAAATGGCGGCAGCAGGAGTTGCTTCTATTCAGGTGCATACAGGAGGGGAGTGTGCGATGGACGCTCATATGACTATGCAGGCACTTGATGAATTTGACACAGAGGAGCTTGACCTTCTTGTTATGGAGAATGTCGGTAATCTTGTATGTCCAGCTGAGACAGATACAGGTGCATCATGCAATGTTGTTATTCTTTCGTATCCTGAAGGTGATGATAAGCCGCTTAAGTATCCTCTTATGTTCGAGGTGTGTCATGTAGTTCTCATCAATAAAATAGATACTAAAGAGTATTTTGATTTTGATAACAAAGTAGTTGTTGAAAGAATTCACGAAAGAAATCCATTAGCAAAGGTGTTTTTCGTATCAGCTAAGACTGGCGAAGGCTTTGAAGAATGGATAAGCTGGCTTGACAATAATATTAAGGAATGGATTGGAGGTACAGTCTGATGGTAGACAGTCGTAATTTTAAAAAACAGAATCAGAAAGGACAGGGGTTAAAGAAGCATAAGTGGATTCCGCTTGTTGTTATCGTAGTACTTGCACTTGCACTTATTCTTATACAGTATTTTATGATTGATATACTTATGGCAGTCAATACAAAATAGTTCATATATTCATGAATTCGGAAAGATTTAATAATCCCCAGCCCTGCAGATTATCTGGCAGGGCTTTTTTAGTGCAGCAGGAATGGAGTCTTTTCTTTATCTCTTTAGGAGACATGTCTTTTTTTATCAGAACATCTGCAATTGCACCAGAAACAACCGGGGCAGACATGGAAGTTCCACTTTTTACGGAATAACCATTGACAGAATTATTGCATGAACGGATATACGAGCCATTAACAATAAGCTCTGGTTTTACGATACATTCGCTTGTTGGACCTCTTCCTGAATAGAAATCTTTGCCATCCGGGGAACCGACAGTGATAATTTTTTTGCAGGTTCCTGGGATTGCAACAGTCTGTCGCCCCGGACCATCATTGCCAGCGGCTGCAACAACAATTATATTATTGTCCCAGAGCTTTTCAATTGCTTTTTCAAGAGCAATAAGATTTTCTTTTTCGCCAAATGTGGTTGCGCCGAAGGATATATTGACAATTCTTATATTCAAATCCTTCTGATGGGAGATTATCCAGTCAGTGGAATCTAAAACATTTTCAATTCTGCCATTGCCAAGTCTGTCTAACACCTTGATTCCAGCGAGCCTGGCGGCAGGACAGATTCCTTTGATTCTGCCGTGGCTTGCATAACCGCTGCCAGCGATAATTCCACTTACATGGGTGCCATGTCCACAGTCGTCATAAGCATTTTTTCTGCCATTGACAAAATCTTTGAAAGCTACTATGCGGTTTTTGAAATCTATATGAGGATATATTCCTGAATCTATTACAGCAACAGTCATTAATTTATTCATAATAATTATTTTCAGAACATAATATATATATTTTAGTATATTCAGATTAGGTGGTTTAGTGCGGTTATATTACAGGGATTAGATGTGACTGATTATTCATTTACTTTCTTATAAATAATTGATATAATTTAAATATAAAAATTGTGGAGGTACTTTAATGAAACAGTTAAATGAAAAAGTTGCTATTGTAACAGGAGCAGGTCAGGGAATAGGTAAAGGAATTGCTCTTTGTCTTGCAAAAAGAGGGGTTAAGGTTATTGCAACGGGACGTAGAGCAGAGCCAATTGAGCAGACAATTGCAGAGATTAAGGAATTAGGTGGAGAAGGCTTTGCGTTTGCATGCGATTCAGCAGACAGAGCAAGAGTTGAAGAGGTTGTTAAGGCTGCTGCAGAAAAGTATGGAACAGTTGATGTTGTAGTAAACAACGCACAGGCTATAGTTCCTTCTGCCCCAGTTGAAGAAACTTCTTATGATAATATGCTTAAGGCATGGCAAAGTGGTGTAATTGGTTCGCTTAACTATATGCAGGCTGCATTCCCTTATATGAAGGAACAGCATGAAGGAAGAATTATTAACTTCGCTTCTGCAACAGGTATGTTTGGCATTGCAGGACAGTTAGCTTATGGTTCTAACAAGGAAGCATTAAGAGGTATGACTAAGATTGCAGCTAAGGAATGGGGACAGTATGGTATATGTGTCAATATCGTTCTTCCAGGAGCTGAATCACCAGCAGCTAAGGCATGGGCTGAGAAGTTTCCAGAGGAATATGCGAAGCAGGTTAACCTTAATCCTATGAAGCGTTTTGGTGATCCAGAGACAGATATTGCTCCAGTCATTGCATTTTTAGCTGGTCCGGATTCATGCTATTTTTCAGGACAGAGCGTGATTGTTGATGGTGCTAATTCTATAATGCCATAATGGCTATATACATATTGAAATAATTTGCTTTTTGGCGGTTCATGGAATATAATATTTACATCAATAATAATCGTGTATGAGAGGTTTATGTTATGGATAATAAGAGAATTGTAGTTGCCTTAGGAAGAAATGCATTTGGAAAGACATTTCCAGAGCAGCAGCAGAATGTTAAGAAAGCAGCAGTGGCAATAGCTGATCTTGTTGAAGCTAAGTATCAGGTTGTTATTACACACAGTAATGGACCACAGGTCGGTATGATTCAGACAGCAATGACTGAGTTTGCAAGACTTGAGCCTGATGACAGAACAGTTGCTCCTATGTCTGTATGCGGAGCCATGAGTGAAGGTTATATTGGATATGATCTTCAGAATGCCATAAGAGAAGAGCTTATTAACAGAGGAATATATAAGACAGTTTCAACTATTATTACTCAGGTAAGAGTTGATCCTTTTGATATTGCTTTCAGCGAACCATCTAAGGTTATTGGTAGATATATGTCTAAAGAAGAAGCTGATGCTGAAGAAGAGAAGGGCAATTATGTAGTTGAAGAAGAGCCTGGAAAGTTCAGAAGAATAATTGCTTCACCTATGCCAATCGATATATATGAGATTGATGCTGTCAAGGCATTGCTTGATGCTGATCAGGTTGTTATTGCAGCTGGTGGTGGAGGAATTCCTGTATTACAGCAGGGCTCACATCTTAAGGGTGCAAGTGCTATTATTGAAAAGGATTATACAGCTGCCAAGTTAGCAGAGCTTGTTGGAGCAGGAACATTACTTTTCCTTACAGCATATGACAAGCTTACTATTGGAATGGGAACACCAGAGGAGAAGGTATTTGATACAGTTTCTGCATCAGATCTTCACCAGTATATTAAAGATGGTCATTTCCCAGCAGTCACAACTTTCCCTAAGGTTGACGCTTCTATCAGATTCGTAACAGCAGATAAGGAAAGAAAGGCTATTATAGCTAATCTTGAGAAAGCTAAGGAAGGTCTTGCAGGAAAGACAGGAACTACAATAACAGCATAGTAATTGTATGATAATTGAATCAGATTATGGAGGGCAGGTACAATGTGCCTGTCCTTTTGTTATGCATTTTTTGTAGTCATATGATTAAAAAATGTGAAAACTATTCCGAATGTGACGTGAAAATGACGGATTGCGACGAGATAACTACAGAATAAGACATTAGCAACACAAGCAGTTATAAAGATGATATAATTACCAAGTCGGAAGAATAATCACGATTGGGGGAAGATTGCTGGTATTTAACATGTTTTGCAAAGAGAATGTAATGTGCGTATGCTTTGAGAGAAATTTTCTTGCAATGGGCAATTCATTGGAGGATTTCTGGAGTATTAACAAAAAGTACATGCATGGATTTTCAAGAGAGGAGGATGAAGAATTTATAAGACAATATAAAAATGTTCTTATTGTTATGTCAAAAGATTTTTTAACAGATCTTAAGTCACTATATTATATGGATGTGTTAAAAAGTCTTAAGAATAAGGGTGCAGTCAGTATAATGGCAATGATTGATATTGATGTTGTGCTGCCAGAAAGATATAATTGGATTAACGATGAAGATGTGGACAGAATAGCTTTTTATTAATATTTGCTTGCATTTATGGGCGGGAATCTCTATAATCAACTTTGTATGATTATTTTTATAATAGATTATTAACTATTATGCGTATTTTTTGGAGGAGATTATTAATGATTAGTGCTAATAATGTAACACTTAGAATCGGTAAGAAGGCTCTTTTTGAGGATGTTAATATTAAGTTCACAGAAGGTAACTGCTATGGACTTATAGGTGCGAATGGTGCCGGAAAGTCAACATTTTTAAAAATTCTTACAGGACAGATAGAACCTAGCAAGGGTGATGTCTCTATCACACCAGGCCAGAGATTATCTTTCTTAGAGCAGGATCACTTCAAGTATGATGAATATAATGTTCTTGATACAGTAATCATGGGTAATGAAAGACTTTATCAGATTATGAAAGAGAAAGAAGCTATATATGCCAAGGAAGATTTTACAGAGGAAGACGGCAATAAGGCAAGTGAGCTTGAGGCTGAATTCGCTGATATGAATGGCTGGGAGGCTGAGTCAGATGCTGCACAGCTTCTTAACGGACTTGGTGTTGGAACTGATCTTCATTACAAGACAATGGCTGAGCTTAATGGTAGTGAGAAGGTGAAAGTACTTCTTGCAAAGGCTCTTTTCGGTAATCCTGATATTCTGCTTTTAGATGAGCCTACTAACCACCTTGATCTTGATGCTATTGCATGGTTAGAGGAGTTTCTTATTAATTTTGAGAATACTGTTATTGTTGTATCACATGACAGATATTTCCTTAATAAAGTATGTACACAGATTGCAGATATTGATTATGCTAAGATTCAGCTCTATGCAGGTAATTATGATTTCTGGTATGAGTCAAGCCAGCTTATTATCAAGCAGATGAAGGAAGCTAATAAGAAGAAGGAAGAAAAGATTAAAGAATTACAGGACTTTATCCAGAGATTCTCAGCTAATGCTTCTAAGTCTAAGCAGGCTACTTCAAGAAAGAGAGCACTTGAGAAGATTGAGTTAGATGAGATCAGACCATCAAGCAGAAAGTATCCATATATTGACTTCAGACCAGCAAGAGAGATTGGTAACGAAGTACTTACAGTAGAGGGAATATCTAAGACTATTGATGGTGTTAAGGTACTTGATAATGTATCATTTATCGTTAACCACGATGATAAGATAGCATTTGTGGGTTCTAATGAGCTT
The DNA here is from genome assembly GCF_003466705.1 of Eubacterium sp. AM46-8. Taxonomy (NCBI): domain Bacteria; kingdom Bacillati; phylum Bacillota; class Clostridia; order Eubacteriales; family Eubacteriaceae; genus Eubacterium; species Eubacterium sp. AM46-8. The sequence continues at coordinate 123,151 of NZ_QSEU01000009.1, read as the reverse complement.
GCTACAACTACACTTTTCAATATTATTACAGGTAACATGGAACCTGATGAGGGAAGCTATAAATGGGGTGTTACAACATCACAGGCTTATTTCCCTAAGGATAGTGCTGCTGAATTTAACAGAGAAGATACTATTGTTGAATGGCTTACACAGTATTCACCAGATCCGGATCCTACTTATGTAAGAGGATTCCTTGGAAGAATGCTTTTTGCCGGAGATGATGGAGTTAAGAAGGTTAAGGTATTATCAGGAGGAGAGAAGGTAAGATGTCTTATATCCAAGATGATGATATGTGGAGCTAATGTATTAGTATTTGATGATCCTACTAACCACCTTGATATGGAGTCAATCACAGCTCTTAACAACGGACTTATTAAGTTCCCTGGTGTAACATTATTTACATCACACGATCACCAGTTCATCCAGACAACTGCTAACCGTATTATGGAAATCGTTCCAAGCGGACAGCTTATTGATAAGATAACAACATACGATGAGTATCTTGCAAGTGATGAGATGGCAAGAAAGCGTCAGGGCTTTGCAGAAGCAGCTTCTGATGATGAAGATTAATAATTAGCAGACGAATAGGCGGACGCATTAAGAAATTAGTGCGGACGCCTATTTTACTACATGAAAAAGACATATAGTTCTGTAATTGAATTTTAAGATTGATTTACAAGAGTTATCAAATTAATTACCAGATTGACAAATACCACACATTTGTTATACTTATTGCATATTATATTTGCAGGGGAGCATAAGGGCTGTGTAAGCAGTGGCTGCTGAGAGGGATTAAGTTCCGACCCATAACCTGATGTGGATAATGCCACCGTAGGGATTCTTAAAAGGGCTTTTTAGCTCTTCATTTGATTGTTTCAATATCGAATTTCCACAAGGCTTATGATTTTTCCTGTTAATTACCCAGAATGGAGGAATACATATGGAATACGCAACACAGATGGATGCTGCAAGAAAAGGCATTGTTACTAAAGAAATGGAAATTGTTGCAAAGAAAGAAAATATAGATGTCGAGAGTTTGAGACAGCTTATAGCTAAGGGACAGGTTATCATTCCTGCCAATAAGAATCATAAATGTCTTGACCCTAATGGTATCGGAAATAAGTTAAGAACTAAGATTAATGTTAATCTTGGAACTTCAAGAGACTGCGTGGATCTTGATATGGAGCTTGACAAGGTTAATAACGCTGTAAAGATGGGTGCGGAAGCTATCATGGATCTTTCTTCTTTCGGAGATACACAGAAGTTCAGAAGAAAGCTGACATCAGAATGTCCGGCAACAATTGGAACAGTTCCTATATATGATGCAGTTGTATATTATCATAAGGCACTTAAGGATATCACTGCACAGGAGTGGCTTGATGTTGTAGAAATGCATGCTAAAGACGGCGTTGATTTCATGACTATACACTGTGGTATCAACAAGGCTACAGCTAAGAAGTTCAGAGCAGATAAGAGACTTATGAATATTGTATCAAGGGGCGGTTCTATCATATATGCATGGATGGAGATGACAGGAAATGAGAATCCGTTCTTTGAATATTATGACAGAGTGCTTGAGATATGCCGAGAATATGATGTTACAATGAGTCTTGGAGATGCGTGCAGACCGGGATGTATTATGGATGCATCAGATATCTCACAGATTGAAGAACTTGTTACACTTGGCGAGCTTACAAGAAGAGCATGGGAGAAGGATGTCCAGGTTATGGTTGAAGGACCAGGACATATGCCTCTTAACCAGATTAAGGCTAATATGGAGATTCAGCAGACAATATGCAAGGGAGCACCTTTCTATGTATTAGGACCTCTTGTTACTGATATAGCTCCAGGATATGATCACATTACAGCAGCAATTGGTGGAGCTATCGCAGCTACTTACGGAGCTTCATTCCTGTGTTATGTAACACCTGCAGAACATTTAAGATTACCAGATCTTAATGATGTTAAGGAAGGAATTATTGCTTCTAAGATTGCAGCACATGCGGCTGATATTGCAAAGGGCGTACCGGGTGCAATGGACTGGGATTATAAGATGGACAAAGCAAGAAAGGTCCTTGACTGGGAAGCAATGTTTGACGTTGCGATTGACCCTGAGAAGGCAAGAGCTTACAGAGCTTCATCTAAGCCTGAGAAGGAAGATACATGTTCTATGTGTGGTAATTTCTGTGCAGTAAAGAATATGAACAAGATTATGGAAGGCGAGATTGTAAGTATATTCGATGAATAATTAATGCTTAATATGAAAGGCGGAATATGCATGGAAATGTGTATTCTGCCTTTTTCTTATATTTGCCTTGGAAGGGGATAAATGGTATAATATCATGATGCGTGATGATGATATGAAGGAGTGAAAGTTATGGCAGATACAGCCAGCAGAAATGGCAGAAAGAATACCACTCAAAGCAGAAAAACGGGTACTCAGGGGAGAAAAACAGGCACTAATGGAAGAAAGTCTTCTGCTCAGGGAAAGAAGCAGAATAAGAAGAATGTTCAGACACAGACTAATCAGTTAAAGAATGACTGTATAATTCTTTTTTCGATAGCATGTGCAATAATTCTTATACTTAGTAATTTCAATATTGCAGGAACTTTAGGAAGAGGTATCAAATGGCTTATGTTCGGGCTGTTTGGTGTTATGGAATATGTTTTTCCAGTACTTCTTGCGGGAAGTATAATTTTTCTTATGGTTAACAGAGAACTGTTAAGAGTTGCAAGAATTAAGACAACGGCAGCATATGGACTGTTTATTGTTTTATGTGCAATGGTGCAGTGTGTATACAACAATCCTGATATTGCAGATAACAGTATAGGAAAAATATTTACATATTGTGCAGATTATAAGGCTGGAGGTGGCTTTTTTGGAGCAGTGCTGTGTAAGGCATTAAGTCCTATTGGATTAATTGGAACATTTGTAATACTTATGATACTTGCAATAATATGCATAGTTATTATTACAGAGCGCTCATTTATATCAGGACTTAAGAAGGTTGGCAATGGCAGCCAGCGTCTTATGAAGGAAGCTAAAGAAGATTATTCAGCTTATAAGGAACATTCAGCAGGCAGACAGAATGATATGTCTGATGATGAATACAGAAAGTTAAGAGAAGAAGAGCGTGCCAGAGCAAGACTTAAAAAGATTGAGAAGAAAGAGAAACAGCTTGCGGAGAAGAAAGCAAGAGAAGAATATCTAGCCAACGCCCGTATGAATAATGTTGTGCGAGGAGTTACTTCGGATACTCTTATAAAGGATGCGCAGGAACAGGCACCGGACATAGATATTCATGAGATAGTCGTGGATACAGAACGCAACGATAAGTATTCACAGGATATATATGAACCTGATTATAATGCACATAACGAGGATACATTTGAACTCGCATATGATGATATTGATAACAATGATTATTATCCAGATAATGAATCACATGTGGAAGATATCCAGCCAGATTATATGAGTAACGACTATATGAGCGATGATGAGGTTACAGGAGCTGCACCGGAAGATGTAACTGGGTATGTGGAAAGTTCATATGAAGATGAGACTCCATATGATAACGATGAGATATTTGAAAATGATGTGACCAACGAAGAACATAAAGAGAAAACGGAAAAGGAACCAGAGCAGGTTAAGCCTGTACACAAGCCTAAGAAGGTGTATAAGTTCCCACCGGTAAGCTTATTAAAGAGAAATCCGGGCACAGCGTCTGGTGGAAAGTCTGAATACAGAGTAACTGCACAGCGATTACAGGAGACACTGCTTACTTTCGGAGTTAAAGTTACTATAACTGATATAAGCTGCGGACCTACAGTTACAAGATATGAGTTACAGCCGGAACAGGGTGTCAAGGTAAGCAAGATTGTTTCTTTATCAGACGATATCAAGCTTAATCTTGCGGCAGCAGATATTAGAATTGAGGCACCAATTCCAGGAAAAGCTGCTATTGGTATTGAAGTTCCTAATAAGGAAGCAGGAAGTGTATATTTCAGGGAACTTGTTGAGTCTAAGGAATTCAAGGAAAGCCAGTCAGCAATATCATTCGGAGTTGGTAAGGATATCGCAGGAAAGACTATTATTGCGGATATTGCGAAGATGCCGCATATGCTTATTGCCGGAGCAACAGGTTCAGGTAAATCGGTATGTATCAACACAATAATTATGAGTATTCTTTATAAGGCAAAGCCAGAGGATGTAAGACTTATAATGGTTGACCCGAAGGTTGTTGAGTTAAGTGTGTATAATGGAATACCACATTTGCTGTTACCTGTAGTAACTGATCCTAAGAAGGCTGCGGGAGCGCTTAACTGGGCTGTTAATGAGATGACAGACAGATATAAGAAGTTTGCGGCAATGCAGGTTCGTAATATAAAGGGATATAATGATGTTGTTGTTAAGAAGAATAAGGAAGGCATAGACCCTCCAATGGAGAAGCTTCCACAGATTGTTATTATCATAGACGAGCTTGCTGACCTTATGATGGTTGCACCGGGTGAGGTTGAAGATGCAATATGCCGTCTGGCACAGCTTGCGAGAGCAGCAGGAATACATATGGTTATAGCAACGCAGAGACCTTCTGTTAATGTAGTAACAGGACTTATCAAGGCAAATATTCCGTCTAAGATAGCATTTGCAGTATCTTCGGGAATTGATTCAAGAGTTATCATTGATATGAATGGTGCTGAGAAGCTGCTTGGAAAGGGAGATATGCTCTACTTCCCATCCAATCTTCCAAAACCGTTGCGTGTACAGGGTGCATTCGTATCTGATGAGGAAGTTGAAAATGTTGTATCCTTCCTTAAGGAGAATGCAGAGGAAGTATCTTATGATGAGAGTATTGCACAGGCTACTGTAAGTCAGGAGAGCATGTCTGGCAGCAGTAAAGGTGATGAAGAGAGAGATTCACTTTTTGCTGACGCAGGAAGATTCGTTATTGAGAATGAAAAAGGCTCAATAGGAAGTCTGCAGAGACATTTTAAGATTGGCTTTAACAGGGCAGGACGAATTATGGACCAGCTTGCTGATGCAAAGGTAGTAGGACCGGAGCTTGGAACTAAGCCAAGAAAGGTTGAGATGACAATGGAAGAGTTTGAAACACTTCTAAAGCAGCAGTAATGTAAGTAATATATACTATAAAATAAGGAGACTAATGTATGAAGCTTTCAGAGATATTAAAAATATGTTCAGAAAATGAAGTTGCAGACTTCAAGTATAGTGTTGTATGCGGAAATACTGATGCAGATGTGATAGGAATTACATCTGATTCAAGAAAGATGCAGGATGGATATGCATTTGTATGCATTAAGGGTGCTGTGAGCGATGGACATAAATATATTGACCAGATTAAGGATAAGGCATCTGTAATTGTTGTTCTTGATGGTGAATACGAAGCTAAGGATTGCAAGACAGCAGTTGTAAGCACAGATAACACAAGACTGGCACTTGCACTTATGTCGGCAGCAGTATATGGCAGTCCTGATAAGAAGCTGTTTACAATAGGAATAACAGGAACTAAGGGAAAGACAACGACTACTTATATGGTTAAAAATGTTCTTGAAGCATGTGGCATTAAGACAGGACTTATCGGAACAATCGAGACTATTATCGGGGATGAGACAATTCCGGCACATAATACAACGCCTGAATCAATAGAGATTCACCAGTCGTTTGCCAAGATGGTGGACGCTGGCTGTAAGGCAGTTGTTATGGAGGTGTCTTCGCAGGGACTTAAGCTCGACAGAACAGCAGGAATTATGTTTGATATAGGTGTATTCACTAATCTTGAGCCAGACCATATTGGACCTAATGAGCATGAGTCATTTGAGGATTATCTTAATTGTAAGGCTAAGTTATTCAAGCAGTGCAGGGTTGGTATCGTTAATGCTGATGATAAGCATACCCAGGATATCCTTAGGGGAGCAATATGTAAGGTTGAAAGCTATGGTATCGGAGATAATGCTGATATTAAGGCTGAAAATATTGAACTTTTACATGAACCGGGTAAAATTGGTCTTACATATGACTGTACAGGACTTGTTAATATGAAGGTTGAACTTAATCTTCCGGGTAAGTTTTCTGTATACAATTCATTATGTGCAATCGCAATTACAAGGCATTTCGATGTTGATGAGGAGGCACTTAAGGAAACTCTTAAACACGTTAAGGTTAAGGGAAGAATTGAGCTTGTAAAGGTTTCAGATGATTTTACATTAATGATAGATTATGCGCATAATGCAATGGCTTTAGAGAGTATTCTTACAACACTTAAAGAATATCATCCTCACAGACTTGTATGCCTGTTTGGATGTGGTGGTAACCGTTCCAAGGAAAGAAGATATGAGATGGGCGAGGTTTCAGGAAAGCTTGCTGACCTTACTATTATCACATCAGATAATCCAAGATTTGAAGAGCCAGAGGCGATTATAGAAGATATCAAGACTGGAATTGCTAAGACTACTGGAAAGCATGTTGATATTACAGACAGAAAAGAAGCTATTAAGTATGCGATAGAACATGGCGAACCGGGTGATATTATTGTTCTTGCGGGTAAAGGTCATGAGGATTATCAGGAGATTAAGGGTGTGAAGTATCCTATGGATGAGAGGGTGCTTATCAAAGAAGTGCTTGAAGAATTGAAGGGTAATTAATGTACGCAGATGTAATAATAGACATTTCACATGAACAGCTTGATAAGACATTCCAGTATGCAGTTCCGGATGAATTGGCAGATGTAATTGAACTGGGAATGTCAGTTGATATTCCATTTGGAGCAGGAAACAGGCAGATAACAGGGTATGTTGTAGGTTTTGGAGACAAAGCGGTATATCCTGTTGAAAAAATAAAATATATTAAAGGAATTACCGAGGGAAAGGTCACTGCGGTAAGCAGAATGTTAAAGCTTGCGGCGTGGCTGAAGCACAATTATGGCTGTACCATGAATCAGGCAATTAAGACGGTTATTCCTGTAAAGGATAAGGTTAAGCAGAAGGAAAAACGCTCGGTCAATCTTATCATTGACGAGGCACAGGCGCAGAAGTATCTTGATACATTTGCAAAGAAAAATGCAAAAGCAAGATACAGATTGTTAGAGGCACTGATTAAGGAACCTGTAATAGATGAAAGTATTATTAAATCCAAGCTTAATATCACAGCACAGACGGTCAAAGCATTTGAAGATATGGGGATTGTTGAAGTCAGGTCAGAAGACATCTACAGGAATCCTGTAAGAAATGTTACGGGAGAAACAAAGCACATTGAGCTTAACAAGCAGCAGAAAAACGCTGTGGATACAATAATAGCTGACTATGATAATGGTGATTATAAGACATATCTGCTTCATGGTGTCACAGGAAGCGGAAAGACTGAGGTGTATCTTGAAGCAATAGAACATGTGCTTAACAAGGGAAGACAGGCAATTGTGCTTATACCGGAGATTGCGCTTACATTCCAGACTGTGCAGAGGTTTTATCACAGATTCGGGGATAAGGTATCTATTATGAATTCACGTATGTCAAAGGGAGAACGTTATGACCAGTTTCTGCGGGCGCAGAGAGGCGATATAAGTGTAATGATTGGACCACGTTCAGCGTTGTTCACACCGTTTTCAAATATAGGAATTATAATAATAGATGAAGAGCATGAAGGAGCTTATAAGTCAGAGACTGTTCCAAGATATCATGCAAGAGAGGTTGCATGCCATATTGCAAAGGAAGCAGGCGCTTCAGTGATACTTGGTTCTGCGACTCCTTCAATGGAAAGCTACTATGCGGCAATGAATGGACATATACAGCTTATTACACTTGACAGCCGGGCGGGAAGCGGAGGGCTTCCAGCGGTTGACATTGTTGATCTGAGAGAAGAATTAAGGCTTGGAAACAGGACGATATTCAGCAACAGGTTAAGAGAACTGATGAGTGACAGACTTGCAAAGCATGAGCAGATAATGCTTTTCCTTAATAAGAGAGGCGTGGCTGGCTTTATATCATGCCGTTCATGCGGAAAGGTTATGAAATGCCCGCACTGTGATGTTTCACTTACGGAGCATGCGAATGGAAGGCTGATGTGTCATTACTGCGGATATACAACACCTAAGATAACTGTATGTCCTTCATGCGGTTCAAGATATGTTTCGGGCTTCAGGGCAGGAACAGAAGGTGTTGAAGCACAGGTTAAGAAAACATTTCCACAGGCGAGAGTGCTAAGAATGGATATGGACACTACAAGAGGCAAGGATGGACATGAAAAGATTCTGTCGGAATTCGCCAATGGTAATGCGGATATTCTTATTGGAACTCAGATGATTGTTAAAGGACATGATTTTCCAAATGTAACGCTTATGGGAGTGCTTGCGGCAGACATGTCACTTTATTCCAGTGATTACAGGGCTTCTGAGAGAACTTTCCAGCTTCTTACACAGGCGGCTGGAAGGGCAGGAAGAGCAGAAAAAAGCGGCAATGTAGTTATACAGACTTATACGCCGGAGCATTTTAGTATTGTTAGTGCGGCTAATCAGGATTATAATGCTTTCTATGAGCAGGAAATTGCTTACAGAAAGCTGTGTGGATATCCGCCGGCGGATAATCTTATGAAGATTATGTTATCTTCACCAGATGAGATGTTATTGACAAAGAGTGCAGCGTGGGTTAAAGCATTTGTGGATAACAACTGTAAGTATAAAGGACTTATGTGTATAGGTCCGGCAGATGCACCTATATATAGGATTAAAGATGTGTATAGTAAGATAATCTATGTAAAACATAAAGACAGGGAAGTTCTTAACAGTATACATGAAAAGCTTGATGTTAATATTGTTGGAAATCAGGCTTTTAAGAATATTAATGTACAATACGATATTAATGGATGATTGCGAGGAGGAATATATGGCAATAAGAAATATTAGAACACTTGGAGATGATATACTAAGAGCCAAGGCAAAAGAGATTACAGAGATGACACCAAGAATTGAAGAGCTTATTGATGATATGTTTGATACAATGTATGAGGCTAACGGTGTAGGTCTTGCAGCACCTCAGGTTGGAATCAGAAAGAGACTTGTTGTTATTGACTGTGGAGATGATCCTATTGTTCTTATCAATCCTGTTGTATTAGAGACAAGCGGAAGTCAGACAGGGCTTGAAGGATGCCTAAGTGTACCTGGAAAGACAGGTGAGGTTACAAGACCTAATTATGCCAAGGTTAAGGCTCTTAATGAGAATATGGAAGAGATTATAGTAGAAGGAGAGGAGCTTCTTGCAAGATGCCTTCTTCATGAGATTGACCATCTTGATGGTATAATGTATGTTGATAAAGTAGAAGGAGAACTTCTCTCTACAGATGACATTGAAGAAGAATAATTAATGAAAAGGGGAACAGAATGCGAGTAGTATTTATGGGTACACCCGATTTTGCTGTAGGGACACTTAAAGCAATAATCGAAGCAGGACATGATGTGGCAGCAGTTGTTACACAGCCTGATAAGCCAAGAGGAAGAAGCAAATCACTTGTTTTCTCTCCAGTTAAGGAGGAAGCTGTGGCGCATGGAATCACAGTGTTACAGCCGGAGAGAGCAAGAGATGAAGCATTTGTAGAAGAATTAAGAACATATAATGCAGATGTAATTGTTGTCGTTGCATTTGGACAGTTACTGCCGGCAAGTATTATTAACATGCCAAGATACGGTTGTATCAATGTTCATGCATCACTTCTTCCTAAGTACAGAGGTGCATCGCCAATCCAGTGGGCAGTTATTGATGGCTGTGAGTATTCAGGTGTTACAACCATGAAGATGGATGAAGGCCTTGATACAGGAGATATCCTGATGGTTGAAAAGGTGAAGCTTGATGCTAAAGAGACGGGCGGAAGTCTTTTTGACAGATTAAGTGATGTCGGTGCGCATCTTTTGGTTAAGACACTTGAAGGACTTGAAGCTGGAACTATTACTCCTGTTAAGCAGGATGATTCAGAAAGCACTTATGTAAAAATGCTTCATAAGTCATTTGGTAAGATGGATTTCAATAAGAGTGCAGCTGAACTTGAAAGACTTATAAGAGGACTTAATCCATGGCCTAGTGCATTTACTTATATAGACGGTAAAATGTTAAAGATATGGGATGCAGATGTTGCAGATAATATCAGTGAAGTACAGACAGAAGAAGTTAAGCCGGGACAGGTTGTTACGGTAGGAAAGAACACATTTACAATAGCCTGTGGACAGGGGTATTTAGTTGTTAATGAGGTTCAGTTAGAAGGTAAGAAGAGAATGGACAGTGGTTCGTTCTTAAGAGGCAACCAGTTAGAAGCAGGTGTAATGTTAGGAGAATAAGCAGAATCTTAAATGGTTCAGAAAAGAGGTATTATGGTAGCTTTATATGGTTATTATGGATATGGATATTACTATGATCCAATGTACATTCTGATAATAATATCATGCGTTATTGCACTGATAGCACAGGTAAAGGTAAAAAGCACATTTAACAAGTATTCCAAGGTGTCATCTTCAAAAGGAATGACAGGCGCAATGGTCGCAGAGCAGCTTTTAAGAAGCCAGGGAATATACGATGTATCTATTCAGAGAGTATCAGGAAGCCTGACAGATAATTATAATCCAAGAAATAAGACACTTAACCTGTCAGATTCTGTTTATAATTCAACATCTGTTGCTGCTATCGGAGTTGCAGCCCATGAAACAGGACATGCAATACAGCATGCTTACGGATATGGTCCTTTAAGCTTCAGAACAGCACTTTTTCCGTTAGCCAGTGTCGGTTCGCAGGTATCATGGATACTTATTGTGCTTGGACTTATATTTGGCTCAACTAATATACTTATAGATATTGGTATTCTTATGTTCAGTCTGGCAGTACTTTTCCAGCTTGTAACATTACCGGTTGAGTTTAATGCTTCGGCAAGAGCATTACAGCTTCTTGAATCAGAAGGATTCCTATATGGAGATGAGAACAGACAGGCAAGAAAAGTGCTTTCAGCAGCAGCCATGACATATGTTGCGGCAGCAGCCACAGCAATTTTACAGCTTTTAAGACTGATTTATTTATTTGGAGGAAGACGCCGTGACTGATTCGGTGAATTTAAGGGCAGTTGTACTGGATATACTTATGGAAATCAATGAGAAGGGTGAATTTTCACACCTTCTCATTAATAATGCACTGACAAAGTACCAATATCTTGATAAGAATAAGAGAGCATTTATAAGCAGATTATCACTAGGAACGATTGAGAACAGAATTGAACTTGACTATATAATAGACCAGTTTTCAAAGACTCCTGTAAGAAAGATGAAACCACTAATAAGAAATATATGTGAAATGTCTGTATACCAGATAATATATATGGATAATATTCCGGATTCAGCAGTGTGCAATGAGGCTGTAAAACTGGCTGTAAAACGTGGATTCACAGGGCTTAAGGGTTTTGTGAACGGAGTCTTAAGAAACATTGCAAGAAATAAGGATAATATTACATATCCTGACAGGAATAAGGATATTGAACAGTACCTTTCTGTAAAATACTCAATGCCATTATGGATAGTTAAAATGTGGCACAGTCAGCTGGGCATTGATAAGACCGAGGAAATTCTTGCAGGTTTTAAGCAGGAAAAAAAGACTTATGTAAGATGTAACACAGCAAAGGCACCAGTTGAAGAGATAAAGAAGATTCTTTTACAGGAAAACGTATCTGTGGCAGATGTTGAAGGTATACCATATGCTTTAGAGATTAAGGACTATGATTATATAGCCGGACTTAAGAGTTTCAGGGATGGTCTGTACCAGATACAGGATATAAGTTCCATGACAGCAGGATATATGACTGGATTTAAGGCTGGTGATACAGTAATTGATGTGTGTGCAGCGCCGGGAGGAAAGAGTGTTAATGCTGCAATAAGTGTTGGCACTGATGGTAAAGTATACTCAAGGGATGTATCAGATTATAAGGCTGGTCTTATTGATGAAAATGTATCAAGGCTCGGACTTAATAATATAGAAGTCCAGGTAAAAGATGCACTTGTTATGGATGAATCCATGAAAGAGAAGGCAGATGTTGTTATAGCAGACCTTCCATGCTCAGGACTCGGCGTTATGGGAAGAAAGCCTGATATCAGATATAATATAACAGAGGATAAGCTGATTTCATTAAAGAAGCTGCAACAGAGCATACTTTCTGTAGTACAGGCATATGTTAAGCAGGGCGGTATAATGATGTACAGCACATGTACAATTAATTCAGAAGAGAATGAAGCCAATGCTGACTGGTTATGCAAAGAGTATGGCTTTAAGAAGATAGAATCCAGACAGATTCTGCCGGGAAAGAATGGCGGAACAGATGGATTCTTTGTTGCAAAACTTAGGAGAGAATAGACATGACAGATATTAAGTCACTTAATTATGACGAACTTGTAACATATATGGCTGGATTTGGTGAGAAGAAGTTCAGGGCTTCGCAGCTATATCAGTGGATGCATGAAAAACTGGCAGACAGCTTTGATGAATGCACCAACCTTTCCAATGCATTAAGGCAGAAGTTAAAGGAAACATCAGAATATGTATGCTTAGAGCCTGTCAGGGTACAGCGTTCCAAGCTTGACGGAACAGAAAAATATCTGTTCAGATTAACGGATGGTAATTATGTTGAAAGTGTACTTATGAAATATCATCATGGTAATTCAGTATGTATATCCTCACAGGTCGGATGCCGTATGGGATGCCGTTTCTGTGCATCTACACTTAACGGCAAAGTCAGGGATTTAAAGCCATCTGAAATGCTTGACCAGATATACAGAATACAGAAGATTTCAGGTGAGCGAGTAAGCAATGTTGTAGTTATGGGTTCAGGAGAGCCAATGGATAACTATGATAATCTTATTAAGTTCATAGAACTTCTCAATGATGAGAGAGGGCTTAATATAAGCCAGAGAAATATTACTGTATCATCATGTGGAATAGTACCTAAGTTAAAGGAACTTGCTGACCTTAAGCTGCAGATTACTCTTGCAATTTCACTTCATGCGCCTAATGATGAACTAAGAAAAACAATGATGCCTATAGCTAACAAATATTCAATAGAAGAGATAATGGATGTATGCAGGTATTATATAGAATGTACAGGCAGAAGAATCTCATTTGAATACAGTCTTGTTAAAGGTGTCAATGATTCAATGGAATGTGCAAAGCAGTTGATTGAACTTGTTAAGGGTATGAACTGCCACGTTAATCTTATACCTGTTAATCCTATCAAGGAGCGTGATTATAAGCAGACAGGTAAGGATGAAGTGTACGCATTTAAAAATAAACTTGAAAAGAACGGAATAAATGTTACAATTAGAAGGGAAATGGGCAGAGATATTGATGGTGCCTGTGGACAGTTAAGGAATAAGTATATGGAGGATGTTGATGAAAGCAACGGCGATTACTGATATAGGCAAGACGCGTGCCGTTAATCAGGATTATATATATACATCTGTTGACAGGGTTGGATGCCTGCCTAATCTGTTTATTGTAGCAGATGGAATGGGTGGTCATAAAGCTGGTGATACAGCTTCACGATTTACAGTTGAAACTATTAAAACTCTTATAGAACAATCACAGGAAAAAGATGCAATATCTGTTATTAATGATTCGGTTAAGATGGTTAATAGTCTGCTTTTACAGAAGGCATCTGAATCAGAGGATTATTACGGTATGGGAACAACGCTTGTTATTGCGACCATATATGATAATGTATTAAGGGTTGCTAATGTAGGAGACAGCAGATTATATGTAATAGATGACAATGATATAACTCAGATAACAAGAGATCATTCACTTGTTGAAGAGATGGTTCTTGCAGGACAGTTAAGTAAAAGCGAGGCAAGAACACATGCCAGAAAGAATGTCATAACAAGGGCAATCGGAGGAGAGGAACAAGTTGAACCAGAGATGTTTTCAATAGATATCAAAGAAAACAGCAAGATTCTTATGTGTTCCGATGGTCTTACCAATATGCTAGAAGATGCAGAAATATTAAGCATAGTAAGGAACAATGATAATATAGAAGATGCGGCGAGACTGCTTATTGACAGAGCAAACGAGAATGGCGGCAAGGATAATATTTCAGTTATAATTGTAGAACTGTAAGTGAAAGGGATAGGTTATGTTAAGAAAAGGAATGTTTTTAGCTGACAGATACGAGATAATCGAGCAGATTGGCACAGGCGGAATGTCAGATGTTTACAAAGCGAAGTGCCATAAACTCAACAGATATGTTGCTATTAAGGTTATGAAGTCAGAGTTTAGTGAAGACAAGACATTTGTATCTAAGTTCAGGGCAGAGGCACAGTCTGTAGCAGGATTTACACATCCTAATGTAGTTAATGTATATGATGTCGGCGATGAGAACGGAATATACTATATTGTAATGGAACTTGTAGAAGGAATAACTCTTAAGAAGTACATTGAGAAGCGAGGCAAGCTTCCGTTCAAAGAAGCAGTAAGCATAGCAATTCAGGTTGCTAATGGTCTAGATGCAGCACATAAGCATCATATTGTTCACAGGGATATCAAGCCTCAGAACATTATTATATCTAAGGAAGGCAAGGTTAAGGTTACAGACTTCGGAATTGCCAAGGTTGCTTCATCAAGCACAATCAATTCATCTTCTACAATGGGCTCTGTTCATTATATTTCGCCAGAACAGGCAAGAGGTGGATATTCAGATGAGAGAAGTGATATATACTCACTTGGTATTACAATATTCGAGATGTTAACAGGAACTGTTCCTTTTGACGGGGATTCTACAGTTGCAGTTGCTGTACAGCATATTCAGGATGAGATACCTGCTCCTTCTACAGTGGCAGCAGATATTCCGGTCAGCATTGATAAAATAGTCCTTAAGTGTACGCAGAAGAAGCCTGACAGAAGATATCAGTCAGCAGCAGAGCTTATAACAGATCTTAAGAAGTCACTTGTTATGCCCGATGAAGATTTTGTTGTAATGGCTCCTATGTATGCAGCTTCTGGTACAGCAGCATCAGTTACAGCGGATGCACTTAATGCCAAAGAAGTCAGGGCAGAAGAGGAAGATGACATATTATCAGATGATGACGATATGTTCATTGAAGATGATGATAATAAAGAAGAAACAGAGAATAATATAGAAGAATCTGAAGAAGATGATGATGTAGATATTGATGATGAGAGTAATGATAAGCTTGATCTTATAATGAAAATAATCGGTATCGGAATTGCTGTTATTATTCTTATTGTCACAATATTTGTTATTGTCAAGCTTGTTGGAAGTACAAGATCTTCTAAGAATGATAATACAGAGACAACTTCAAGCATTGAAGAAACAATATCAACAGAAGCAGGTAAGAATACAGTAACAGTTCCTAAGGTTGAGGGCATGACTAAGGATGATGCTGTTAAGGCTCTTAATGAGGTAGGACTTGGTTATAAGCAGGTTGTACAGAGCTCTAAGACAGTTGCCAAGGATACAGTTATATCACAGGGAACGAAGGCTGGTGCCAAGGTTGCCAAGAATACACAGATTATACTTACTATAAGTGGTGGAGAAGATGTTGTTAATACAACAGTTCCATCAGTTACAGGAGAAACAGAAGATGATGCCAGAGAAAAGCTCGAAGCAGCAGGATTTAAGGTTACAGTAGATTATGATTACAGCAGCACAGTTGCAGAGGGCAAAGTAATTAAGGCTTCTCCATCAGGAAGTGTTGCAAAGGGAACAACAGTTACAATTACTGTAAGCCGTGGAAAGCAGATTCAGAATGTTACAATGGCTAACCTTGTTGGAATGACAGAGTCAGACGCAAGTCAGTGGCTTCAAAATAATGGACTTTCTGTTTATACTATATATGATGATTCAAAGGGTGAGTATGGTAAGGTTATAGCATGTAAATATTCAGAAGGAACTTCTGTTCCAGAGGGAACAACAGTTACAATTACTGTAAGCCATAAGCCGGAACCTACAACAAAGGCTACAGAGGCACCGACTAAACCTTCAGAAGCAACATCACAGCCATCTTCAGATGCAGCACAGAATTAATCAGGTATAATTATTTATATGCAGGGAAAGATAATTAAGGGTATCGCTGGTTTCTACTATATACATGTAGAAGCCAACGGTATTTATGAATGTAAGGCAAAGGGAATATTCAGGAACCGTCACATTAAGCCGCTTGTTGGTGATAATGTGGAGATTGAGGTTATTGATAAGGATAATTTCAAAGGAAATGTGGTGGATATTCTCCCAAGAAAGAATGAATTAATAAGACCGGCTTCTGCTAATATCGACCAGGCAATGGTTATATTTGCAGTAAAGACACCAGAGCCTAATTTTAATCTCCTTGATAAATTCATCCTTATGATGAATTATCAGGATGTGCCAACAGTTGTATGCTTCAATAAAGAAGAACTGGCGGATGATGAATATAAGAATGAATTAAAGAAGAAATATGAAGGCTGTGGCTGTGAGTGCATATTCATAAGTGCAAAGAATAATATTGGCATTGACAGGGTAATGGAAGTGCTGAAAGGAAAGACTACAGTTCTTGCAGGTCCATCAGGAGTCGGCAAGTCGACACTTACCAATCTGCTTATACCGGAAATGGAGGAGCAGGAAGAAGTCAGCCAGACAGGTGAAGTGAGCAGGATAGGACGTGGAAGGCATACTACGAGACATTCCGAAATCTATAATATATGCACAGAAACATATATATGTGATACGCCGGGATTTACATCACTTAATCTTCCGGATGTTGAGAAAGAAGACTTGAGATTCTATTTTGAAGAATTCACACCATTCGAGGGACAGTGCAGATTCAATGGCTGCATGCATGTGAGTGAACCTGGATGTGCGGTAAAACAGGCAGTCGAAGATGGAATTATCAATTATGACAGATATAAGTCATATACAGATATATTTGAAGAAATAAAGAACAAGAAGAAGTACTAAATGTACTTGAAAACAGAAAGGTTGTTAATTATGAGTGGTTTAAAGAAAATTTTGTCACCATCAATATTATCGGCAGACTTCAAGAAATTAGGAGAAGAGCTTGAAACAATTGATAAGGCAGGAGCTGAATATGTTCATGTAGATGTTATGGACGGACTTTTTGTAAAGAGTATTTCATTCGGAATGCCGGTTATTAAGTCAGCAAGAAGTGCGACTGACAAGGTTTTTGATGTACATCTTATGATTGAAGAGCCTATAAGATATATAGAAGACTTTGTTAAGGCAGGAGCTGATATAATTACAGTTCATGTTGAAGCGTGTAAGGATGTTGTCGCTACATTAGAAAAGATTAAGGAATGTGGCGTAAAAGCAGCTATAACACTTAATCCTCCGACACCGGTATCAGCAATTGAGCCTTATCTTGATAAAGTAGATATGGTTCTTGTAATGAGTGTTAATCCAGGATTTGGGGGACAGAAGTTCATACCGGAATCACTTGATAAAGTAAAAGAAATCAGAAGATTATTAGATGCCAGGGGATTAGATACAGATATTGAGATTGATGGTGGAGTGAATGCCGGGAATCTTGCATCGGTTCTTGAGGCAGGTGCTAATGTGATAGTAGCAGGTTCAGCAATCTTTTCTGGAGATGTAGCTGATAATGTTAAAAAGTTTAAAGAAATAATGGGCGCGTGGTAAAACCACACGCCCATTAATATTATACGTTGAATCTGAAAAGAATTACATCGCCATCTTTAACGACATACTCTTTACCTTCCATTCTTACAAGACCTTTCTCTTTAGCTCCGTTATATGAACCACAATCAAGTAAATCCTGATAGTAAACAACTTCTGCTTTAATGAAGCCTCTTTCGAAATCACTGTGAATCTTGCCGGCAGCCTGAGGAGCTTTAGTTCCCTTAGTGATTGTCCATGCTCTTGTCTCTGTCTCACCTGCTGTTAAGTAACTGATAAGACCAAGGATACGGTAGCTTGCTGCGATAAGCTTATCAAGACCTGAAGAACTTATACCAAGGTCTTCAAGGAACATCTTCTTCTCATCTTCGTCTAATTCAGAAATTTCCTGCTCAATCTGAGCACAGATAACGAATACTTCACAGTTATCCTTCTTAGAATATTCTCTTACTCTTGCAACATATTCATTGTCAGCACCATCATTAGCAAGGTCATCTTCTGATACATTAGCTGCAAAGATTACAGGCTTAGCTGTAAGAAGATTGTATTCCTTCATGAAAGCTTCTTCATCTTCATCCTGACATTCAAAGTTTTTGGCTAAATTACCTTCCTCAAGGAATGCCTTAAGTCTTTCAAGGAGGTCACATTCTTTAGCAATATCCTTGTTGTTATATGAAGCACGCTTCTGCTTAGCGAGTCTTCTGTCTAATACTTCAATATCTGAGAAAATAAGCTCAAGATTGATAGTTTCAATATCTCTTATTGGGTCAATAGAACCATCAACATGAACGATGTTAGAATCTTCAAAACATCTTACAACATGAACGATAGCATCAACCTCACGGATGTTGGCAAGGAACTGGTTTCCAAGACCTTCACCCTTAGATGCACCTTTAACAAGACCGGCAATATCAACGAATTCGATAACAGCAGGTGTTATCTTGGCTGAATTATATAAAGCGGCAAGCTTGTCAAGTCTGTCATCCGGAACTGCAACTACACCGACATTAGGATCGATAGTACAGAAAGGGTAGTTAGCTGACTCTGCTCCTGCCTTAGTAAGTGAATTAAAAAGGGTACTTTTGCCGACATTAGGCAAACCCACGATACCAAGCTTCATAATAGAATCTCCTCATTATTTATTCTTATGATTATTCGTTCTGGAAGTCTTTAAAAACATAAAAAGAATCCAGTACAAAATAATATTATACAAAAATTTTCCTTTAAAAACAACACATAATTTATTTATTAAAATAATTTATATATGAGTATGAGAATATAACCATATATTGTGTTAATAATGATGAGAAAACACTATATAAGCAATCAAAACAAGAAACGGAGAAAAAGACTGTTATTAACTGTTTTCTGACATTAAATAAACTAAAAAAAGGCTTGTTTTTTATACACTTTAAGTATAAAATTGACCTTAAAGTGGTGGAAAGTGGAGCCTAATGGTAGAAAGTGGGGTGCGATAGTTATGTTGATGGGCGAATACAACCATACAATAGATGCTAAAGGCAGACTAATCGTACCAGCTAAGTTCCGTGAGGTTCTGGGAGATGAATTTGTGGTTACCAAAGGTCTTGATAACTGCCTGTTTGTTTACCCGAATGATGAATGGCAGAAATTTGAAGAAAAGTTACAGACATTACCACTTACCAATAAGAATGCAAGACAGTTTACAAGATTTTTTCTTGCAGGAGCAGCAAGCGTAGAGGTGGATAAGCAGGGCAGAATACTTCTTCCATCAGTTTTACGTGAATTTGCAGGATTAGAAAAAGATGTAGTTTTAGTGGGCGTTGCAAGCAGAATAGAAATATGGAGCAAGGACCGCTGGATGCAGAGTATCAGTGCCTATGATGATGATATGGATGAAGTAGCATCTAATATGGAGAGCCTTGGATTCTCTATATAATATGCAGACATGAGGTTTATTATGGAATTTAAACACAAATCAGTTCTTTTAGAAGAGACAATTGACAATCTGAATATTAAACCTGATGGAATCTATGTTGATGGAACACTTGGTGGAGCCGGGCATTCATATCAGATAGCAAAGAAACTTACCGATGGTGGCAGACTAATAGGTATAGATCAGGACGCAGATGCAATTGCGGCTGCAACAGAAAGACTTAAAGAATATGAAGAACGCGTAACAATAGTAAGAAATAATTATTGCAATATGGACAAGGTTCTTGATGAACTTGGAATTGATAAGGTAGATGGAATACTTCTTGATATCGGAGTTTCATCTTATCAGTTAGATACAGCAAGCAGAGGATTTACCTATAATGTAGATACTGCACTTGATATGAGAATGGATCAGAGACAGGAGATGACAGCTAAGGACCTTGTTAATACATACAGTGAAATGGAACTTTTCAGAATCATAAGAGATTATGGAGAGGACAGATTCGCCAAGAATATTGCCAAGCATATAGTTGCGGCAAGAAAAGAGAAGCCTATAGAGACAACATTTGAACTGAATGAGATAATAAAGGCTTCGATTCCAGCCAAGGTGAGGGCAACAGGCGGTCACCCATCAAAAAGAACATATCAGGCTATCAGAATTGAACTGAACAGAGAACTTGATGTCTTAGAGAATTCAATTGATATGATGATAGACAGACTTAATCCAGGCGGACGTCTCTGCATCATAACATTTCATTCACTTGAGGACAGAATAGTTAAGGCAAGATTTAAGAATAACGAGAACCCATGTACATGTCCACCGGACTTCCCGGTATGTGTATGTGGTAAAAAATCAAAGGGGAAGGTTATAACAAGAAAACCTATAGTCCCAAGTGATGAGGAACTTAATGAGAACCAGCGGTCGAAAAGCTCTAAACTGAGAGTGTTTGAAAGAATCTAGAAC
Source organism: Eubacterium sp. AM46-8 (assembly GCF_003466705.1). NCBI lineage: Bacteria > Bacillati > Bacillota > Clostridia > Eubacteriales > Eubacteriaceae > Eubacterium > Eubacterium sp. AM46-8. The sequence goes on along the minus strand of NZ_QSEU01000009.1, from coordinate 102,599 downwards.
ATATGGGAGGGGAAAGTTTTGGAGAATAGAAGCAGAGTAGTAAACAATAGAACGAACAGAACTAATAAAACTAACAAAGCAGCCGAATACCAGTATGGAAGTGCTGTAAGAAAATTACAGGCAGTGCCTGAGGTTCGTACATATGAACCAAAGAGACGTGATGAGGAAAGAGAGCAGGAGAGAAGATTAAGAAGAAGAGAGATAAGAAGGAATAACAGAGTTAATCTTATCTATACAACGGTTCTTGTATCCTGTGCAGCAGCTGTATTTGCAATCTGCTACCAGTATCTTAATGTGCAGTCAGCAATTAAGACTAATAGTCAGACAGTTGTAGAATTACAGAACCAGCTTAACTCATTAAAGGCTGAGAATAACAGCCATGAGTCTGAGATTAATGCAGGCATAGATTATGATGCAATATACGATACAGCAGTCAACGAACTTGGTATGGTATATCCAAGCAGAAGCCAGGTTGTTGGCTATGACTCTAAAGAGAGTGAATATGTAAAGCAGTATAAGGATATTTCCAAATAACTATAATGTGTGGCAGTGTGATATAAAGGATTGATAAATTTATGGACAATACCAGCGAAGCAATAAGAAAGAAAAAAATGCGCCGTAAGCGTGCTATGCTTAAGAGAACACACAGAAGAATAAATGTAGCATTTATAATAGTTTTCGTAATGCTTCTGGCTCTCGGAGTCAGGATATTTATGATTAATTATACACATGGAGAGGAGTATTCACAGGCGGTACTTAACCATCAGACATATACTTCAACAACTATTCCGTATATGAGAGGCAACATTACATCAAGTGATGGAACTATCCTTGCATATAGTGAGAAAGTGTATAATCTCATACTTGATGTTAAGAGTGTTACATCAGAGGATGGAAAGTACATTAACAATACTATTGATGCTTTGGTTAAATGCTTTAATCTTGATAGAGATAATATTAAGAAAGTAATTAATGATAATCCTACAAGCCAGTATCAGAAACTTCTTAAGGAACTGACATCAGATGAGATAGCTGAATTCAATGAGCTTAAAGCACAGAAGAACAGCAATATATATGGTGTATGGTTTGAGGAGAGCTATGTGAGAAAATATCCGTTCAGTACACTTGCGTGTGATGTTATAGGATTTTCATCCAATGTCAATGGTGGTGAGCTTGGCCTTGAAAGCCAGTATGATGATGAACTTTCAGGAACAGACGGAGTTACATACAGCTATGTTGATGAAGACCTTAACGCAGTAGAGACAACTAAGGCAGCAGTTAATGGTAATAATATTATTACAACAATTGATTATAATGTTCAGTCCATAATAGAGAAATATATGGTTGCGTATAATCAGGAAAAACCATCTAAGAATACAGCGATTGTTGTTATGAATCCTAAGAATGGCGAGATTCTTGGAATGGCAAGTTATCCACAGTTTGATCTTAATAATCCGAGAAATCTTGAAAATGTATATTCTGCGGAGCAGTTAGCTTCAATGTCTGATACAGATATAACTAACTCATTATATCAGCTCTGGACTAATTACTGTGTATCACAGTCATATGAGCCGGGTTCAACTTATAAGCCATTCACTATTGCAGCGGGTCTTGAAGAAGGCGTTGTACATGATGGGGATACATATGAATGTAAGGGATATGAGTATGTCGGACCTGACATGATTAAATGTCATTCATACTCTTCAATAGGAAGCCACGGTGTGCTTACATTGTCGCAGGCACTGGAAAATTCATGTAATCCATACATGATTAATATTGCGATAAAACTTGGTAATGTAAGGTTTGCACAGTATCAGAAAATGTTTGGATTTGGTGCAAAAACTGGTGTAGACCTTCCAGGTGAAGCAACAGGTATTATGTATGATGAGAATAAGATAACTACGATAGATGCAGCAACCAATTCATTTGGACAGAATATCAATGTTAACATGATTCAGATGATTTCAGCATATAGTTCACTTATTAATGATGGTAAGTATTATCAGCCACATATTGTTAAGAGAATAGAATCGGCTAATGGAGAAGTTGTTAAAGAAAATTCGCCGGTTCTTGTAAGACAGACGGTAACAGCTTCAACATCAAAATATCTCAGAAAATATCTTGAAAATACAGTCGAGTTAGGAACTGCACATAAGGCTTATATAGAGGGGTATTCAATTGCGGGAAAGACAGGTACTGCACAGAAGATACCAAGAGCTGACCTTAAGTGGGTTATCTCATTTATAGGGCACGCTCCGGCAGATGATCCTAAGTTTGCAATATATATTGTTCTTGATGAACCTGATGGAACGACTGGTACATCAGGGAGTACATCAGATGCACTTATCCTTGCAAAAGATATTTTGACGGAGCTGATGCCTTATATGAATGTGTATAAGGACACGGATGAGCCATATGTTGATCCGGGAAATGCACCAGAGGAATCAGGTGTTTCAGATGTTCCAGTTACATCAGCAGAGAGTAATACATCAGGCAATACGGACAATTAAGTAATAATAAGTAGAATAACCCTGCTTTGCTTCTCATAAAATGTAGAAGACTAAAGCGGGGTTATTTATTAATGAAAGATGGTATGGGATTTGGGTGGCTTAATACTGGTCACAGAAAAAAACTGGTATTTATGATAGTAGCAGTATTACTTGTCAGTATTTTTGAGTGTGTCAGACTGGGAATTATTATGACAGCAAAGTCTGAGTATTATATGCAGAAGGCAGATGAACTTCACCAGCGTGAGAGAAAGATAAAAGCTAAGCGGGGAAGAATACTTGACAGGAACGGGACAGTGCTTGCAGCCAATGAAGTTGTATGTACAGTTTCTGTAATACACAGCCAGATAGAAGATGAAGAGAAGGTGATAAAAGTTCTTGCTGGTGAGCTTGATATAGATGTGGAAGAAGTTACAAAGAAGGTTAAGAAGGTATCTTCCATGGAATATATTAAGACAAATGTGGCAAAAGAAATAGGGGATGAAATAAGAAAATATAATCTTGCTGGTGTCAAGGTTGATGAAGACTATAAGAGAGTATATCCGTATGATGAACTGGCATCCAAGGTGCTTGGCTTTACAGGTGCTGATAATCAGGGAATACTGGGTCTTGAAGCCAAGTATGACACATATCTGGCAGGCACTAACGGACAGATTCTTACGTTGTCTGATGCAGGTGGGATAGAGATAAAGGGCAGTTATGAAGATCGTGTTCTCCCGGTTGACGGACTGGATCTGTATACAACACTTGATGTTAATATACAGAAATATGCAACCCAGCTTGCGTGGGAGACAATGGTCAAGAAAGAGGCAAAACAGGTAAGCATAATTGTAATGCGTCCGGATAATGGCGAGATACTTGCTATGGCAAATGTTCCTGAATATAACCTTAATTCTCCGTATGAGCTTAATTATGAACCGGACGAAGAAGATGCACAGAAGGATAAGATGGATCTTCTTAATAATATGTGGCGGAATTTCTGCATTAATGATACATACGAGCCGGGTTCAATATTTAAGACTGTTACAGCAACAGCGGCACTTGAAACGGGCGTGGTGGGTTTAAATGATTCTTTCACATGTTCAGGTGCAACGGTTGTTTCTGACAGAAGAATAAGATGCCACAAAACAACAGGGCATGGAACACAGGATTTTACACATACAGTGTATAATTCGTGCAATCCGGCATTTGTTGAATGGGGCAGAAGAGTCGGTACTGATAATATGTATCTGTACATGGGTAAGCTTGGACTTCTTGCAAAGACAGGTATAGATCTGTCAGGAGAGGCAGGAACGATTATTCATAAGCAGGAAAATGTAGGTGCGGTTGAGCTTGCCACAATGTCATTCGGACAGTCTTTCCAGATAACACCTGTTCAGATGTTAAGAGCTGTTTCGGCGATTGTAAATGGAGGAAGACTTGTTACACCACATTTTGGACTGTATACAAGTTCATCTGACGGTTCAGTGGTAAATGAATTTGCATATTCAACACAGGATGAGGCAATATCATCTCAAACGAGTGAAACGATGAAAAAGATTCTTGAGGGAGTAGTGTCAGAAGGCGGAGGAACGAAAGCGTATATTGATGGCTATTCAATAGGGGGAAAAACAGCAACATCACAGAAGCTGCCAAGAGGTTCAGGAAAGTATATTTCATCATTCATAGGCTTTGCTCCAGCTGATAATCCACAGGTTATAGCCATGTGCTTAATTGATGAACCGAAAGGCGTATATTATGGAGGAACAATTGCAGCTCCTGTTGTTAAGACACTATATGAAAATATATTGCCGTATATTGGCATTGAGAGGACAGTTCAACTTGAAAAAAACGATGATTGATAGTAATATATTTTAGTATACATTTTGTATGAAAGGAAGTAAACGACGATGGATTTAAAGAATAAGACGGTAATGGTCGTGGGAACAGGTATAAGTGGTATTGGAGCCGTAGACCTTTTGAATAAAGTTGGTGCTGACTGCATACTGTATGATGGCAATGAAAAGCTTGACAGACAGAAGGTGCAGGAGAAGTTAGGAGATAACAAGGCAGAGATTATCATTGGAGCATTTGATGAGGCACTTCTTTCCAGGATAGACCTGCTTGTAATAAGTCCGGGTGTTCCTATTGACAGTTCGATAGTGCTTACATTTAAGAATGCCGGTATTCCTGTATGGGGCGAGATTGAGCTTGCATATAATTATGATAAGGGTAAGATTATTGCAATTACAGGAACTAACGGAAAGACAACAACTACAGCACTTGTTGGACAGATAATTGCTGCATATAATGAGAAAACATTTGTCGTTGGTAATATAGGCAATTCATATACAGGTGAAGTGTTAAAGACAAGTGAGGATTCATATACAGTTGCTGAGATAAGCAGCTTCCAGTTAGAGACAGTACATGAATTCCATCCGATTGTATCTGCAATTCTTAATATTACACCTGACCATCTTAACAGACACCATACAATGGAATGCTATGCATGGACCAAGGAAAGAATAAGTGAGAACCAGACTAAGGCAGATACATGTGTGCTTAATCTTGAGGATAAGTATCTTACAGACTTTGCACCTGAGTGTAAGGCTGATGTTGTGTGGTTTTCAAGTGAAAGAAAGCCATCAGTCGGAGCATATGTAGATGGTGAGATGATTAAGTATACAGATGGAACTAATGATTATGACATGTTGAATGTTCATGACATGAATCTTTTAGGAAAGCATAACTATGAAAATGTATGTGCAGCAATTGCAATGACTAAGGCTGCCGGAATTCCTGATGATATTATAATAGAACAGGTTAAGAAATTTAAGGCTGTTGAACACAGAATTGAATACGTTGCAACCAAGAATGGCGTTGATTACTATAATGATTCCAAGGGAACTAACCCAGAGGCAGCAGTTAAGGCTATTGAAGCTATGATTAAGCCTACAATTCTCATCGGCGGAGGTTATGATAAAGGCTCAGAATTCGACCTTTATGTAAAGGCGTTTAAGGATAAGGTTAAGCTTCTTGTACTTATAGGACAGACAAGTGCCAAGATTGCTGATACATGTAAGAAATACGGCTTTGAGAATATTGAATATGCTGATTCAATGGAACAGGTAGTAGATATATGTGCTAAAAATGCGGTAAGTGGAGACGCGGTTCTTTTATCTCCTGCATGTGCAAGCTGGGGAATGTTCGATAATTATGAACAGAGAGGAAGAATATTCAAGGATCTTGTTAATAATCTGTAAAAAGGCGGTGCTATATGCCGGGGAATAATAGAAATAATAAGAATAGAAGAACGAGAAAAAAAGAAAAACAATACGGATTTTACTTTGATTATACGCTTCTGTTTGTACTGGTATTCATAGTTGGATTTGGTCTTACCATGATTTACAGTACGAGCTCATATACGGCTCAGATTGAAGAAGGTGATCCTGAGTTTTATTTCAGGAAACAGCTTATATTTACAATACTTGGCCTGATTGTTATGGCATTTGAAACGAAATTCTTTGATTATCATTATTTTAAAAAGTTCGGACTTGTAATATATTTCGTGGGTCTGGCCTGCATGTTTCTTTTAAAGACACCTCTTGGTATTACAAGAAATGGTGCAACAAGATGGATCAGGATTCCAGGAGGACAGTTCCAGCCGGCAGAGCTTGTTAAGATTGGAACCATTGCGATGACGGCGTGGCTTATTATAAGGGCTGGACAGAATATCAAGAAATTCAGGACAGTTATTGTAATATGTATTATTGCAGGAATTTTACCGGCAGGGCTGGTGTATCTTTTGTCATCTAACTTAAGTAGTGCACTCATTGTCGCATTGATATCGGTTGTCATGACATTTGTAGCTTATCCTGGATATAAGATATATATTATACTGACAGGACTTGCTGCAGCGGCATTTACCGGATTCTATTCATGGATCAAAAGAATGGCTGCGTCAGGCAATATGACAGGTAAATTCAGACTTAATAGAATACTTGTATGGCTTAATCCAGAAAAGTACATTGATGATAAGGGATATCAGACTGTTCAGGCTTTGTATGCTATAGGTTCAGGCGGATTATTTGGAAAAGGACTTGGAAAGAGTCTCCAGAAGCTTGGCTACATACCTGAATCACAGAATGATATGATATTTTCAGTTATATGTGAGGAACTAGGACTGTTTGGCGCTTTCTGTCTTATTGCACTTTTTGTGGTTATGTTATGGAGAATTAATCATATAGCGCAGAATGCACCTGATCTTTATGGCTCAATGCTTGCAGCTGGTGTATTTGCACATATTGCAATACAGGTAATACTTAATATTGCAGTAGTAACTAACACAATACCTAATACAGGTGTGTCACTTCCGTTCATCAGTTATGGAGCACGTCGGCGGTATTCCTGTTCGCAGAGATGGGTGTGGTGTTTAACATAAGTAGTCAGATTAAGTTGGAAAGATAATGGGTAAGAAGAAAAGAAAGAAAGCATTAATTATCATTATTATAATTTTTGCCCTGGCTGGAACAACAGCTGGTGTTACATATAAGGTTTTTGAGGCTGAAACAATAGAGTTTGTCGGCTCTGTACACTACTCTGATGACGAACTTAAAAAGTATATATTCGGTAGCAGATATGTCAATGTTCTGTATTATAAAATGTTTGGGAAAAAGGATAACAAGATACCTTTTATCCAGAAATATGATGTAGAGACTGACTGGCCTGATAAGTTGTATGTTACAATATACGAAAAGGCTATAGTTGGTTATGTAAAATACATGGGATGTAACATGTATTTTGATAAAGATGGAATAGTTGTAGAAAGTTCAACGGATGTATACGAGAATGTGCCTGAGATTGATGGACTGAAGTTTGATTCAATAGTGATTAACAATAAACTTGATGTAGGTAATTCAGAAATATACAATACGATACTTGATCTTACACAGAGCTTTGATAAGTATGATATTAATGTGGATAAGGTGTATTTTGATGCCTCTTATAATATTACGCTTTATATGGGCGACGTTAAGGTAAGCCTTGGAAACAGCAAGGATTTTACGGACAGGCTTTTTGAATTGAAACAGTTGTCAGCAAGATTCGGAACACTTAAAGGAACACTGTATCTTGATGATTATAATGGTGATGAAAGTTCTATAATTTTTAAACGTGAAAAGTAAAAAAACGGTTGATATTTTACACGAAAGATTATAATATATTATGTAGTGCAATTTTCAGATATTAAAGGAGGCAGCAACCTTGTTAGAGATAATGACTAATGACCAGGAGTCATCAGCAAAGATTATAGTTGTTGGTGTAGGTGGAGCAGGTAATAATGCAGTTAATAGAATGATAGATGAGAATATTGGAGGAGTTGAATTTATCGGTATTAATACTGATAGTCAGGCACTTACTTTATGTAAGGCTCCAACAGCTATCCAGATTGGTGAAAAGCTCACTAAGGGACTTGGAGCGGGCGCACAGCCTGAGATTGGTGAGAAGGCAGCAGAGGAGAATGTTGAAGAACTTACACAGGCAATTAAAGGTGCTGATATGGTATTCGTTACCTGTGGTATGGGTGGCGGAACCGGTACAGGTGCAGCTCCAGTTGTAGCTAAGATTTCCAAAGATATGGGAATTCTTACAGTTGGTGTTGTTACTAAACCTTTCAAGTTTGAAGCAAGAACAAGAATGGCTAATGCTGAATCAGGAATTGAGAAGCTTAAGGAGAACGTAGATACACTTATTGTTATTCCGAATGACAAGCTTTTAGAGATAGTAGACAGAAGAACAACTATGCCAGAGGCATTAAAGAAGGCTGATGAAGTGTTACAGCAGGCTGTTCAGGGAATTACAGACCTTATTAATGTACCGGGTCTTATTAACCTTGATTTTGCTGATGTTAAGACTGTTATGGTGGACAAGGGTGTTGCACATATCGGTATCGGTACAGCTACAGGCGATGATAAGGCTATAGAAGCTGTTAAGCAGGCTGTTACAAGCCCACTTCTTGAGACAACTATTGAGGGTGCATCTCATGTTATCATCAATATCTCAGGTGATATCAGTCTTATTGAAGCTAATGAAGCTGCAAGCTACGTTCAGGAACTTGCAGGAGATAATGCTAACATAATCTTTGGTGCTATGTATGATGAGAGCGTTACAGATCAGGCTACAATCACTGTTATTGCAACAGGTCTTGAAGATGGTAACGTTAATAAGGCTATGGCAGGATTTGCAGGTATGGCACAGGCAACAAGACCAACTGTTAATGTAAAGCCACAGTATACATATTCACAGCCAGCTAGAACATCTTCTGTATCAAATGATGTTCCACTTCCAGGACTTAAGCAGCCATCACCTGTTACACCACAGGTTAAGGACAGAGGAATCACAATTCCAACATTCTTACAGAAGAATAAGAAGTAATAATTTAATATAAGTATATTTAACACCGTCAGTCTGCTGGCGGTGTTTTTTTGTACCCACTCTGTCGTTTTGACAAATTTTGCATATCATGTCGTATATAATTCCACTTGTAACAAAGAAACAGATTCAAAACAAGGAGGTGATGTACGAAACGGTTATATATGCAGATGTTCTGTTTGGAATAAACTTTGTGGCAAACCTGTGCGTGCTGCTTATAACAGACTGGATATTTAAATTTTCTGCCAGAATATCCAGAATGATTATTTCTGCCACTTTAGGAGCTGCATGGGCTGTCATATGCGTGTGTATTCCACTAAGATTTGCACTGCTTGAAAAGTTCATTACATATGGTCCGGTAACATTAATCATGGCAATTATAATGCTTTCGGGAAATAAGAACTTTAAGCAGAAAACATCAAAACAATTAAAGCTTTATATGAGGAATCTGTTGAAAGCAGGTGCAGGAATGATTCTTACTGCACTTTTTGCAGGTGGGATAATGCATTGGTTAAAGTACACATTTGCAGGGTATTTTATTGAAAATGTAATTCTGTCTGACAGTGAGCTTGTAATCTTTCTTACTGTGACGGTTATAGTTGTTGTCATTGTGCTTAAGACACTTAAAACTATCAGGATAACAGATGGTTTGAAAAGACACATTGTGATTGGCGTAGCAGAACGGGAATTTGAAATGGACGCAATAATTGATACAGGCAACAGCCTTATTGATTATGTTGGGAAAAGACCTGTTACAGTGGTTGAAAGAACGTATTTCAGCGATATTCTCAGTGACATAGATAACTTACAAAAGCTTGGATATCATCTGATTCCATATAACAGTGTGGGAAATTCAGGTGGGATGATGGAAATCATAACAGCAGATTATATACATATATACGAGGGAGAAAATGTTGTGAAAAGGGAGCATGCGGCTATAGGCATGTCTCTTAGGCAGATTAATAAGAATGGGGATTATCATGCCCTTTTGGGGAAGGACATGATTATGTAGAAGAATCGGAAGTTTGAAGAAAATAAAAGGATGGATAGAAATATGGTAGTAAAGGTTGCAATGGCGGATCATTTTCAGTTTAAGGTAATGCCTTCTATAAAGAATTTTTGTTTATTAAAGCAGGGTGACGTACATTATATAGGTGGGACAGATATATTGCCGGCACCACTTGGGGCAAGTGAGGAACAGAACGCAATAGAAGCACTGGGGACAGCTTCTGATGCTGAAGCAAAACACACTCTGATAGAACATAATTTAAGACTGGTAGTATATATTGCGAAGAAATTCGACAATACCGGGGTTGGAGTAGAGGATTTAATATCAATTGGAACAATAGGACTTATCAAGGCAATTAATTCGTATGATAAAGACAAGAATATCAAACTCGCGACATATGCCTCAAGATGCATAGAAAACGAGATTCTTATGTATCTTAGAAGAAACAGTAAGATTAAGGCGGAAGTCTCAATAGATGAACCTCTTAATGTTGACTGGGATGGCAATGAACTGCTGCTGTCAGATATTATTGGAACTGACGAGGATATTATATATAAGGATATTGAGACAGAGGTCGAGTGTAAAATGCTTAAAAGAGCTATAAATCAGCTTCCGGAGCGTGAAAGAATAATAGTTGATTTAAGATTTGGTTTAAGCTCAGAGAATGGAGAGGAGAAGACACAAAAAGAAGTGGCTGACATGTTAGGTATTTCACAATCATATATTTCAAGGCTTGAAAAGAAAATAATGCGTCAGTTAAGAAAAGAAATGGTTAAAAGTTGTTGACATTTGCCCCTTCCTTATGGACAATAGTACAAGAAATATTAATGGAGTACTATAATGAAACATCGCAGAACATTTAGAATAGATAAATTATTCGGACTGGCTACACTTGTCTGCTTGCTGGTTATCACTTTAATGGTGTATAATGATTTCTTTAAGGATACTGTAAGTGAAGGAAACGTTATTGGCAAGGAAACCGAGAGTGAAACCAGAACAAGCGGATATCTTAACGATAATAAGAATGTTGAATCTAAAAGGGCGTCTTCAAAGGCTGTAGTCTGTCTTGATCCATCAAAAGGTGGAAAGGATACGGGTGTGTCGTCATCAGGCAGGAAGGAAAAGGATATAAATCTTGAAATGGCTCTTGATATTAAGTCAAAGCTTGAATCAGATGGGATTGAGGTTGTCATGACAAGAACATCAGATAGGGATGTTACAGACGAAGAACGTGTAAAGATATGTAATTCGTCAAATGCATATATATGTGTGTCGCTTAGAATGAATTCATATAATGCAGATACATCAGTTTCCGGTGCTGAGAGTTATATTTACACGACAAAGCCTGTTGAGGCAGCAGAACTTTCAAGGATTATTCTTAAGAGCATTGAAAAAAGTACTGGAATTAAGAATCGTGGAGTGAAAACCGGTACAGTTGCAGATGCAAAGGATAATTATTATATTAACGCCCATAGCAAATGTACAAGCACAATAATAGATATGGGCTTTATAACTAATGTGTCAGATTTAAAGAAAGTAACAACTGATAAAACTAAGACAGCACAAGCCATAGCAGATGGCATAAAAGATTATTTAAAACAAGCGGGGTTATACTAATGGCAGGAATTAATCAGAAGAACATAAGAAATTTTTGTATTATTGCACATATTGATCATGGTAAGTCAACACTGGCTGACAGAATTATTGAAAAAACCGGACTTCTCACATCAAGAGAGATGCAGGAACAGATTCTTGATAACATGGATCTTGAGAGAGAAAGAGGAATTACAATTAAAGCACAGACAGTAAGAACTGTATATAAGGCATCAGATGGACAGGAATATATATTTAATCTTATCGATACTCCAGGACATGTCGACTTTAATTATGAGGTGTCAAGAGCACTTGCGGCCTGTGATGGTGCAATACTTGTAGTAGATGCCGCACAGGGAATTGAGGCACAGACACTGGCTAATGTATATCTTGCATTGGACCATGACCTTGATGTATTTCCGGTAATTAATAAGATAGACCTTCCAAGTGCAGAACCTGAAAGAGTTATTGAAGAAATTGAGGACGTTATAGGAATCGAGGCACAGGATGCACCGCTTATATCAGCCAAGAACGGAATTAATATTGAAGAGGTTCTTGAACAGATTGTAACTAAGATTCCGGCACCATCAGGAGATGCTTCCGCACCACTTTCAGCACTTATATTTGATTCGTTATATGATGCATATAAAGGTGTTATCATATTTGTAAGAATCAAAGAGGGTACTGTCAAGAAGGGTACTAAGATAAGAATGATGGCAACTGGAGCTGTGGAAGAGGTCGTTGAGGTTGGATATTTCGGTGCAGGCCGTTTTATCCCATGTGATGAGCTTACAGCCGGAATGGTTGGTTATATTACAGCAAGTATCAAGAATGTAAGAGATACAAGAGTTGGTGATACAGTTACTGACAATGACAGACCGTGTGCAGAGCCGCTTCCGGGTTACAAGAAGGTTAATCCTATGGTTTACTGCGGACTATATCCGGCAGATGGTGCTAAGTATCAGGATCTGAGGGATGCACTTGAAAAGCTGCAGCTTAATGATGCAGCCCTGCAGTTTGAGCCGGAGACATCTATTGCACTCGGATTTGGCTTCAGATGTGGATTCTTAGGACTTCTTCATTTAGAGATTATACAGGAGAGACTTGAAAGAGAATATAATCTTGACCTTGTAACAACAGCACCGGGCGTTATATATAAGGTTCACAAGACTAACGGAGATGTAATTGACCTTACTAATCCGTCTAATATGCCGGATCCTTCTGAAATTGATTATATGGAAGAGCCTATGGTAAGTGCTGAGATTATGGTTACAACAGAATTCGTCGGACCTATTATGAAGCTTTGTCAGGAAAGACGGGGCATATATAATGGAATGGAATATATTGAGCAGACAAGGGCACTGCTTAAGTATGACCTTCCTCTTAATGAGATTATATATGATTTCTTTGATGCACTTAAATCCCGCTCAAGGGGTTATGCGTCATTTGATTATGAGATGAAGGGCTATGAACGCTCTAAGCTTGTCAAGCTTGATATTCTTATCAACAAGGAAGAGGTTGATGCACTTTCATTCATTGTATTTGCGGGTAATGCTGAGGAGAGAGGCCGTAAAATGTGTGAGAAGCTCAAGGAAGAGATTCCAAGACAGCAGTTTGAGATTCCTATTCAGGCAGCTATCGGAAGCAAGGTAATTGCAAGAGAAACTGTCAAGGCACTCAGAAAAGATGTACTTGCAAAATGTTACGGTGGTGATATCTCAAGAAAGAAGAAACTCCTTGAGAAGCAGAAGGAAGGAAAGAAGCGTATGCGCCAGATTGGTAATGTAGAGATACCACAGAAGGCGTTTATGAGCGTATTAAAGTTAGATGATGAATAAAACATATGAAAAAGGGATATATATACATATCCCTTTTTGTGTACACAAATGTATATATTGTGACTTTCTGTCTGCTCCGGCTGGTGATGCTGTAAAATATGCTTACACTAAGGCACTTATTAATGAAATCAGAAATACAGCAGATGGGCAGGTAAAAGATAAGATAACATCCATATTCTTTGGCGGAGGTACTCCGTCTGTACTGCCTGATGGCTGTATAGCTGATATATTAACTACTGTAAGAGATTGCTTTGATATCTCGGATGATGCCGAGATAACAATGGAATGTAATCCGGGAACAGTTAATGAAAGCAGGCTTTCAGAATACAGGAAGGCAGGCGTTAACAGGTTAAGCTTTGGCTTACAGTCTGCTGATAATAATGAATTAAAAATGCTTGGGCGAATACACACATTTGAACAGTTTATGGAAAGCTTCAGACTGGCAAGGGCTGCAGGCTTTAATAATATTAATGTTGACCTTATGTCTGCTATTCCGGGGCAGACTGAAAAGTCACTTAATAATACATTTGACATGGTGACAGCATTACAGCCAGAGCATATATCGGTATATAGTCTTATTCTTGAAGCTGGTACATATCTTGCTGATAATATTGATAAGTTTCCTCCCATTCCTGATGAGGATGAGGACAGGCGCATGTATTATATTACTAAGGAAAGACTTTACAGTGCAGGGTATGAGAGATACGAAATCTCTAATTACAGCAGACCGGGTTACGAATGCAGGCATAATCTGCTGTACTGGAACAGAGGAGAGTATTATGGATATGGATGTTCGGCAGCAGGTTTAATTGGAAATGTCCGGTATTCTGATATAAGAGATGTTAACAAGTATATAGAGTTTAATGGTGATATAGGAAAACTTCATGAAAATATTGAAATACTGACTAAAGAAGATGCAATGGAAGAATTCATGTTTCTTGGACTAAGAAAGATGGCAGGGATTGACATGAATGATTTTCAGAACAGATTCGGAATGCCGATTGAAAAAGTCTATGAAAAAGAGATAGAGAGCAATATTAATAAGGGACTTTTAACAAGACAGGCAGATATGTTGAAGCTATCAGAATATGGCATTGATATATGCAATACAGTTATGAGTGATTTCATATTAACTGATGGTGATTAATAAAAAGAGGTGGCAGTCTGACAGAACGGAGACTGTCACCTCTTTTATGGATATTAAAAATTCTTAATAAGTTTTATGTACTGCTTAGGAGTGGTTCCTGTAAATGCTTTGAATTCCCTCTGGAAATGAGCCTGGTCTGAATAACCGGTACCCTCGATAAAGAAGCTGTTATCGCGGTCTGGATTGGTAATTATCTCAGCCAGAACATTCTGGAATCTGTACATTTTGATAAAATCCTTAGCTCCGATGCCATAAACTTTATTGTAAAGTCTTGATATATGTCTTACAGAATATTCTGATTCTGCAGATAATTCTGCAACAGTACCGGCACCGGAATATATAAGGTTATTGAGTTCCTTAATGCTTTCAGAAACAGGACAGAAGGTCTTGCAATCTGTAACAAATGTTTTAAAAAGTGTAATTCTGTCTTTAAATGTTAAAGATTTGTGGAAATCTTTAACTAACTGCAGCTCATATGAGTCAGGCACCGGTTCATAACGGAATACATTATCTGTTATGTTCACAGGGTAGGTCTTAGCATTACAGCCTTTATTAAAGTAACAGCCTGTATTGTCGAATCTTACTCCAAAATAGTGGTCAAATACGTTAAGAGAAAGTTCTGTGAGCTTATTCTGGCTGCCTGCACAGATGAATTCCGATTTGTCATTGCCGTCGTTGTAACATATTATCCATTCTGTAGTGTATGAAGGAATAAAAGAAATTGTAAAGTTATCAGGCATACCGCTTTTATCAGCTTCGTAAAAGGACATATGCTTAGATGACTTAGTATCAGTAAGTACTTTGTTGTACATGTCAATTCCAAATGGCTGTATCATATGTTTCATAAATTATCTCCTCTAAAAGTTTATTTATTAAAATATTATTAAGAAAAAATTAAAAAGTCAACAAAAATGTCCGATTTTTTCAATAATTATTGAAAATGGCGAGTATAATAGGCAACATAAATTAAACAGCGATGTACACAAAGGCGTGTAAGCAGTTTGGGAAAACTGCCTGCACGCCTTTTTTTGCATTCTGTTTAATCAGGTACAGAACCTGATCAACTCTGTTACCGGCAATTAAATTAAAATGAATTTCTGATTAGGGAGGAAATGGTTATGCAAGAGATTTTATCAGCGGTAGATGCCGAATTATTCGGTGTGTGGTTCCTTATAGGTGCAGCTCTTGTTTTCTGGATGCAGGCAGGTTTTGCAATGGTAGAAACAGGATTCACAAGAGCAAAGAATTCAGGTAACATTATTATGAAGAATCTGATGGACTTCTGTATTGGTACAGTAATGTTCGTTCTTATTGGATTCAGTTTCTTATTAGGTGAGGATTTACTTGGTTTTATTGGAAAACCTGGTTTTGATATCTTTACAGCTTACAAAGATTTTGATTTTTCTAGTTTCGTATTTAACTTAGTATTCTGTGCTACAACAGCTACTATTGTTTCAGGTGCCATGGCTGAGAGAACAAAGTTCTTATCATATTGTGTATACTCAGCAGTTATCTCAGCACTTATCTATCCAATAGAAGCTCACTGGATCTGGGGCGGCGGCTGGCTTGCACAGTTAGGCTTCCACGATTTTGCAGGTTCTTGTTGTATTCACATGGTTGGTGGTATTGCAGCTCTTATTGGTGCTAAGATTCTTGGACCTCGTATTGGTAAGTTTGAAAAGGATGCTAATGGTAAGGTTATAAAGGTAAATGCTTTCCCAGGACACAACATTCCACTTGGTGCACTTGGTGTATTTATTCTGTGGTTTGGCTGGTATGGATTTAACGGTGCAGCAGCAACAACAATCGAAGACTTAGGCTCTATTTTCCTTACAACAACAGTTGCTCCTGCAGTAGCTACAGTAACATGTATGATATTCACATGGATAAGATATGGTAAGCCTGATGTTTCAATGTGTTTAAATGCTTCACTTGCAGGTCTTGTTGGTATAACAGCTCCTTGTGATGTAACAGATGCATTTGGTGCAACAATGATAGGCATTGTTTCTGGCCTTTTAGTAGTATTCGGCGTATGGCTTCTTGACTACAAGCTTCATGTTGATGATCCTGTAGGTGCTGTAGCAGTACATATGATGAATGGTATCTGGGGTACAATTGCTGTTGGACTTTTTGCAACAAGCTCAGCTCCTGGATATGCAATTGCCCTTGAAGGCGGAACAATTAAGGGCGAAGGCCTTTTCTATGGTGGTGGATTCACACAGTTAGGACTTCAGTTATTAGGATTTGTATCAGTTGCAGCATGGGCAGCTGTATGCATGGTGATTGTATTCACAGTAATTAAGGCTACTATCGGACTCAGAGCTTCTAAGGAAGAAGAAATCAGAGGTCTTGATATTATGGAGCATGGCCTTTCAAGTGCTTATGCCGGATTTGAATTTGGTGGTATGGACTTTGTTGACGGGGATGTTGATGTAATCGGTTCAGAATCAATGGATGCTTCAGTACCTGCTCTTGTTAAGACATCTGATGCAGGTGATGGCAAGAAGATTACTAAGGTTGAGATTCTTATGAAGCAGGAGAGATTCGAGAGATTCAAGAAGGCCATGAACGATATCGGAGTTACAGGTATGACAGTTACACAGGTCCTTGGATGTGGTACACAGAAGGGTGCTCCTGAATATTACAGAGGTGTTCCAATGGATATCCAGCTTCTTCCTAAGACACAGGTTGAGATGGTAATATCTTCAGTTCCTGTAATGGATGTTATCAATGCTACAAGAAAGGCTCTCTATACAGGTCATATCGGTGATGGTAAGATTTTTGTATATGATGTTGAGGATGTAGTAAAGGTAAGAACCGGAGAATCAGGTTATGATGCACTTCAGGGTGAAGATGATTAATATAATGGTATAGTAATAAAATGTAGTAATAATAAGAATAAGTAAATCGTGTAATTGGACTTTTCCGATGCTTGGACATTGGAAAAGTCCAGTTTTTAATGGCATTGTATTCATTTTAATAATGAAATAAGCATGAAATCTCACATTTATGCCTTTACTTTTGGGAATAAAGATAATAAAATATTAAGTAGTATGTAGGGACGTATAATGTATATCTGGTTATTTATAGCTGGTACATTTATGCCGCCTAAATTTTCTTAAGGAGGAAATATTTATAATGGCAAGACAGAAACATTCTATGGATGGTAATACAGCCGCTGCACATGTAGCTTATGCATATACAGAAGTTGCTGGTATCTATCCAATCACACCATCAAGCCCGATGGCAGATTATGTTGACCAGTGGTCAGCAGCCGGAAGAAAGAACATTTTCGGCAGTACTGTTAAGGTAGTTGAGATGGAATCAGAGGCTGGTGCTGCAGGTACAGTTCATGGTTCTTTAGGTGTAGGTGCGTTAACAACAACATTTACAGCTTCACAGGGCCTTTTACTTATGATTCCTAATATGTATAAGATAGCTGGTGAGCAGCTTCCATGCGTATTTGACGTATCTGCCCGTACAGTATCATCACATGCATTGAACATCTTTGGTGATCATTCAGATGTATACGCATGTCGTCAGACAGGTTTCGCAATGCTTTGTGAAACTAACCCACAGGAGGTTATGGATCTTTCTCCAGTAGCTCACTGTGCAGCACTTGAAGGAAAGACACCTTTCCTTAACTTCTTTGATGGTTTCCGTACATCACACGAGATTCAGAAGATTGAAGAGTGGGATTACGAAGATCTTAAGGATATGTGCCCAATGGATGCAGTTGAAGAATTCAGAGCACACGCTCTTAATCCTAATCATCCATCAGCTCGTGGTTCACATGAGAATGGTGATATCTTCTTCCAGCACAGAGAGGCTTGTAACTCAGTTTATGATGCTCTTCCAGCAGTAGTTGAGAAGTACATGAACAAGGTTAACGAGAAGCTCGGTACTAATTATGGATTATTTAACTACTATGGTGCACCAGATGCAGAGCGAGTAATCATCGCTATGGGTTCTGTTAACGACGTAGTAGAAGAAGTTATTGATTACCTTACAGCTAAGGGTGAAAAGGTTGGTCTTGTTAAGGTAAGACTTTACAGACCATGGTCATCAGAAGCTATATTAAAGGTTATTCCTAAGACTGCTAAGAAGATTGCTGTACTTGACAGAACAAAGGAGCCAGGTTCTCTTGGTGAGCCTCTTTTCCTTGATGTTGCTACAACACTTCGTGAAGCAGGACTTAACGACATCACATTAGTTGGTGGCAGATATGGTCTTGGTTCTAAGGATACACCACCTTCATCTATCTTCGCTGTATATAAGGAATTAGAGAAGGATGCTCCTAAGAGCAGATTCACAATTGGTATCGTTGATGATGTTACTAACCTTTCACTTCCAGAAGTTAAGCCAGCTCCAATTACTTCAGCTGCTGGTACTAAGGAATGTAAGTTCTGGGGTCTCGGTGGAGATGGTACAGTAGGTGCTAACAAGAACTCTACTAAGATTATCGGTGACCACACAGACAAGTACATCCAGGCATATTTCCAGTATGATTCTAAGAAGACAGGTGGTATCACAATTTCTCACTTAAGATTTGGTGATAACCCAATTAAGAGTCCATATTACATCAATCAGGCTGACTTCGTAGCATGTCATAACCCAGCATATGTTACACAGGGTATGAAGATGGTACAGGATGTTAAGCCAGGCGGAGTATTCATGATCAACTGCCAGTGGACAGATGAAGAATTAGGACATCATCTTAACGCTGAAGCTAAGAAGTATATTTATGATAACAAGATTCAGCTTTACACAATCAATGCCATTGATAAGGCTATCGAAATCGGTATGGGTAAGAGAACTAACACAATCTTACAGTCTGCTTTCTTTAAGTTAGCTGATGTAATGCCTATCGATGATGCTATTAAGTTCATGAAGGAAGCTGCTAAGAAGTCTTACTCTAAGAAGGGTGATGCTGTAGTAGAGATGAACTACAAAGCTATTGATGCCGGTGTAGATGCTATACATAAGGTAGAAGTTCCAGATTCTTGGGCTAATCCAGAAGCAGATGCTCCTAAGGAAGCTAAGACAGGACGTCCAGAAGTTGTTAAGTTAGTTAATGATCTTCTTGAGCCAATCTCTAAGATGGATGGTGACAGCCTTCCGGTTTCAGCATTCAAGGATTGCGCTGATGGTCAGTTCGAAACAGGTGCTTCTGCATATGAGAAGAGAGGAACAGCAGTTATGGTTCCTGAGTGGGATCCAGCAGCCTGCGTTCAGTGTAACAGCTGTGCATTTGTTTGTTCACATGCAACAATCAGACCATTTATTCTTTCAGCTGATGAAGTTACAGCAGCTCCAGCAAACATCAAACTTGCAGATTCTAAACATGCTGTAGATACAACTATGAAGTATACAATGTCTGTATCTCCATTAGATTGTATGGGATGTGGCGAGTGTGTTACTGTATGTCCTAAGGCAGGAGAAGCTATTAAGATGGTTCCACAGGAATCTCAGTCAGCTGAGCAGCCTGTATTTGATTACCTCGTTGCTAACGTTGGTAAGAAGGAAATCAAGCCAGCACTTGTTGAAACTCCAATCGGTTCTCAGTACAACCAGCCATTACTTGAATTCTCAGGTTCATGTGCAGGATGCGCAGAGACATCATATGCTAGATTAATTACACAGTTATTCGGTGAGCAGATGTACATTTCTAATGCTACAGGTTGTTCTTCTATCTGGGGTAACCCAGCTGCTACTTCACCATATACAGTAAACAAGGATTCTAAGAAGGGTCCAGCTTGGTGTAACTCATTATTCGAGGATAATGCTGAGCATGGTTTAGGTATGTATATTGGTCAGAAGTACATCAGAGAGCAGGCTATTGAGATGATCGAAGAGATGGCTGCATCTGATAAGGCATCTGCTGAGTTTAAGGCAGCAGCAGCTAAGTACATCGAGACTAAGGATGATACTAAGGCTAACACACCAGCTACAGAAGCTCTTGTTGCAGAGTTAGAGAAGGCAGCTGCAGATGGTTGTCCAACAGCTCCACAGGTATTAGCTAAGAAGGATTACCTTGCTAAGAAGTCTGTATGGATCTTCGGTGGTGATGGATGGGCTTACGATATCGGTTACGGCGGATTAGACCACGTACTTGCTTCTGGTGAGAACGTTAACGTTATGGTATTCGATACAGAAATGTATTCTAACACAGGTGGACAGGCTTCTAAGGCTTCTAACATCGGTGAGGTTTGCCAGTTCGCTGCAGCAGGTAAGGAAATCGGAAAGAAGAGTCTTTCTGAAATCGCTATGCAGTATGGTTATGTATATGTAGCTCAGATTGCTCTTGGTGCTAACATGGCTCAGGCTCTTAAGGTAATCAAGGAAGCAGAGGCTTACAACGGACCATCACTTATCATTGGTTACGCTCCTTGCGAACTTCACGGTATCGCTAAGGGTGGTATGAACCACTGCCAGGATGAGATGAAGAAGGCTGTTAAGGCTGGTTACTGGAACCTCTTCTCATTCAACCCAGCACTTAAGGCTGAAGGAAAGAATCCATTCACACTTACATCTAAGGAAGGTGATGGATCATATCAGGAATTCCTTAATAACGAGGCTCGTTATACAAGACTTGTTAAGCCATTCCCAGAAAGAGCTGAGAGACTCTTTGCTAAGTCTGAGGAAGTTGCTAAGGAAAGATATGAGCACCTTCAGAAGTTAGTTGAACTTTACAAGTAATTAATATACAGCTTAATAAAGTGTATGATTGCTCCCGCAGGGCTTGTTCCTGCGGGAGTTTTTTCTTTTTGTGAGTGGAATTAAGTATTGATATATAAAATGTGTATGTAAATGTGCAAACTATTCTGGAAAGTGTTTCGTATATATAAATAGAAAAGGAAAGCGGAGAGTGACATGGAAAAAGTCTAAAAGGAGGGGCGTATGAAAAGAAAAAATATTAAAATAATAGCAGGAATTGTTTTATTTTTAGCATTTGCGGGAATTGGTGCATATGTAATAATCAGTACTTCAAAACAGGTGGTCAATATTGACCTTAGTGGATATGACAAGATGACAATAATGTGCGGAGGTAATGGTAAAGAGATAACACCAGATGAGGAACAGAGGACACAGATTATTGAACTGGTTAAAAACATGAATCTTACCGCAAAAAAGTTTCCACATACTAAGGGCTGGAGTTATAGAATAACTTATTATAAAGAAGGAATAGCCAATAATATTGTGCTTGCAGGCAGGGTAGAATGGAATGGAGCAGAATATAAGACAGACGAAGATTCGTATAAAAAGCTGATTGAATACATAGATATTTTGTATAAATAACTTGATAATCAAACTAATATATATTATAATTCGAGAATCAAATAATTGGAGGTTCAAATTGGATAACAAGATATTAGACAGGAAAAGATTGATTACAAGTATTATTTTTAAGGTGGTATCGCTTATTGCCTCAGTGTATGGGCTGATATTTACAATTGACAGCATTATGTCATTCACATTTTTTACAACACTTTCTAATGTGGCACTTGATATTGTGCTAGTAGTATTTATTGTGTTGGATGTGATGTTGCTTGTTACGGGAAAAGATTATAAGAATAATAGATTATATATGCTCAAGTTTCTTATGACGCTTTCAATTACACTGACATGTCTGGTGTATATGATTATTCTTGGACCTACGTCAGATGATGGTCTTATTGGTGCTTATCTTCATAATCACGCAGGAAGCCTTGGCGTACATCTGATTGGACCAGTATTTGCAATAGCAGATTTTCTTATATTTGATAAAGGATTTAAAGCAAGAAAGATATATGCAATATACGCGGTTATACCACCGCTTTGCTATGTGGGTTTTGTATACATACTTGCAGCACTTGGGGTTAGGTGGTATGACACAATGACGGCACCATACAACTTTCTTAATTATAATGTGCCAACAGGCTGGTTTGGATGGGATTTAAGCCAGATGGGTTCAGAGTCGCTAGGAATAGGTGTTGTATATATGATTGTGGTTCTGCTGCTTATATTTATTGGAATAGGACTTTTATATCTTGCAATTAACGGAGCAGGCAGAGGAGCTAAGGCACAGAAAGCAGAACTTGTGAGCGAGTAGCCGGATAGAGGTATTGAAAATGTGATTTAGAAGTTGCGATATAGAAGAACGTACAATTTATAATAGAATATAGAAGGTTAAAAATGTCCGGCATGCGATTTAAAATGAATCGCATGCCGGACATTTTACATACTTTTTCATTGTCTTACTTTGTGTTATAATATCGGGCAGGAATTGAAGAAGATTAAATATAGAAAACAGGAGAAGATTATGAAAGAGAATCTTAAGAAGCTGGCTAAATACTACAAGCCGTATTTAGGCACATTTATACTTGATATGATACTGGCAATGATGTCAGCGGCGGTGGCACTTGTGATACCACTTGTTGTAAGGTTCATTACATCAAAGGTCGCATATATGAGTGCCAATGAAGCACTTTCAAGAATTATGATTATTGTTGGAGTGCTGTTTGTGCTTGTATTGATACAGTGGGGCTGCAACTACTATATATCTAATTATGGACATGTAATGGGCGCAAAGATTGAGTATGACATGAGGGCAGAGATATTCAATCATTATCAGAAGCTGTCATATTCATTCTATGATGACCAGAAGGTTGGACAGTTATTGTCAAGAATAACATCAGATTTATTCGATATTACAGAGCTTTTGCATCATGGACCTGAGAATATAACTATTTCACTGATTAAGATAATTGGTGCATTATGCATATTAAGTTCGATTGACTTAAGACTTACGATTGCTGCATTTGTACTGATTCCTTTTATGCTTGTGTTTGCGTATGTGCTTAACAAGCGCATGAAGAGGGCATTTAAGAGAAACAGGGTAAGAATAGGTGAGATAAATGCTCAGATAGAAGATAATCTGTCTGGAATAAGGGTTGTTAAGTCATTTGCAAATGAGGATATCGAATGTGAGAAGTTTAAGAAGGGAAATGACTTGTTCCTTGAATCTAAGAGAGACAGCTATCATTATATGGGAATGTACAATGCGGGACTTACTGCATTTACAACAATGATAAATGTAATCGTAATCGCAGCAGGCGGTATTGGAATTGCAAAGGGCTGGGTAAATATCACGGATTTCGTTACATTTTTACTGTATATAAATATTTTTACGGAGCCAGTTAAGGTGCTTATTGATTTCACAGAGCAGTTCCAGAATGGCTATTCGGGTTACGAAAGATTTTTAGAGATTCTTTCAGTAGAGCCGGAAATAGCTGATAAGCCTGACGCAAAGGAACTTACTGATGTGAAGGGTGCAATAACATTTGAAAATGTGTCCTTCAGATATAAGGACGGCGTGGACGAGGTGCTTTCCGGGGTTAATCTGTCAGTAAGACCGGGAGAATATGTTGCACTTGCAGGTCCTTCGGGAGTAGGAAAGACAACACTCTGCTCGCTTATTCCAAGATTTTATGAGGTGACGGGCGGTTCGATTAAGATTGATGGAACAGATATCAAAGATGTTACACTTAAAAGCCTGCGTGACCATATCGGAGTTGTACAGCAGGATGTGTATCTGTTTATGGGTACAATTAAAGAGAATATAAGATATGGAAAGCCTGATGCTACGGATGAAGAAGTAATTCAGGCGGCAAAGCTTGCAAATGCGCATGATTTTATCATGAGCTTTGAGAACGGATATGACACAGATATCGGACAGCGCGGAGTCAAATTGTCAGGCGGTCAGAAGCAGAGACTGTCAATTGCAAGAGTATTCTTAAAGAATCCGCCAATTCTTATATTTGATGAGGCGACATCAGCACTTGATAATGAGAGTGAGCAGATTGTACAGGAATCACTTGAGAAGCTGGCTAAGAACAGAACCACATTTGTAATAGCGCACAGACTTACAACTATTGAAAATGCGGAGGAAATCCTGATGCTTACTGACGAGGGCATCAAGGAGAGAGGAACTCACGAGGAGCTTATGAAGCTTGATGGTGAGTATGCAAGAATGGTTAAGATACATAGTAGGACATAACATACCAGTTTACAATGTTTATATGCAATGCTATTATATAGGAAACGTTGGAAGGAAGATGATAATCATGGACAGAACAAGAAGATTAAGAATGAATGCGACATTAAGAGATATGGTAAGAGAGAATCATGTAAGGGTGGACGAACTTATATACCCTGTATTTGTTACGGAGGAGAACGATGTAATACAGGAAGTACCATCAATGCCGGGAATATGTCAGTATTCGCTTGACCATGTTCTTGAAGAAATCGGACGTGCTGTAGAGGTTGGAATTAAGGGGATTCTGCTTTTTGGAATACCTGTACATAAAGATGAGGTCGGAAGTGAGGCATATGACGAGAAAGGTGTTGTGTGCAGGGCAATACGCCTTATTAAGGATGCTTATCCACAGCTTGTAATTATGGCTGATGTGTGCCTGTGTGAGTACACCTCACATGGACACTGCGGACTTGTAAAAGACGGAGTTATATTAAATGATGAGACTTTGCCGCTTCTTGCAAAGGCGTCAGTTGCTTATGCTAAAGCGGGGGCAGATATAATCGCACCAAGTGACATGATGGATAAGAGAGTTGAGGCAATCAGAAATGCACTTGATGAGGCAGGATTTATAAATATTCCTATATGTTCATACAGTGCCAAATTTGCATCAGGATATTACGGACCGTTCAGGGATGCCGCACATTCAGCACCGGGATTTGGTGACAGAAAGACATATCAGATGGACCCGGCTAATGGAAAAGAAGCGTTAAGGGAAGTTGAAGAAGACATATTAGAAGGTGCAGACATGATTATTGCAAAGCCGGCACTCGGATATATGGACGTTATGAAAGAGATAGCGCTTAACTTCAATATTCCAATTGTCGCTTACAATGTAAGCGGTGAGTATGCGATGGTTAAGGCAGCAGCAATAAATGGCTGGATTGATGAGAAGAAGATTGTAATGGAGAATATGACAGGCTTTAAGAGAGCCGGAGCTAAGATGATAATAACATATCATGCTATAGATGTGGCAAAATGGTTAAAGGAAGAGTAACATTTTTAGCAGTATTAAATTAAGCAGGAGGAGCTGGTTTTATGAATGAAGAGATGTCAAGGGATTTATATGATAGAGCAGTAAAACATATGCCGGGTGGTGTAAACAGTCCTGTCAGGGCATACAAGGCAGTTGACAGAGTGCCAAGATTCATAGCTTCTGCCAAGGGAGACAGAATTACTGATGTAGACGGGAATGAAATGATTGACTACATATGTTCATGGGGACCGGGAATATTAGGCCATGCACATGACAGAGTAATTGCAAAGGTTAAGGAAGCTGCGGAAGCAGGCCTTACATATGGTGCACCAACCAAGAGAGAAGTTGAGATGGCAGAGCTTATATATGAGCTTATTCCTACAATGGAGGTGAGTCGTCTTGTAAGCTCAGGAACAGAAGCCGTTATGAGCGCAATCCGTGTGGCAAGAGGCTACACCGGAAGAGACAAGATAATTAAGTTCAGAGGCTGTTATCATGGACATTCTGACGGACTTTTAGTAAAAGCCGGTTCAGCAGCACTTACAACATCAGTTCCGGACAGTGCAGGAGTTCCTGCAGATTACACTAAGAATACACTTGTAGCAGAGTACAATGATTGCGATTCTGTGAAGGAGCTTTTTGATAACAATAAAGATGAAATAGCTGCGGTAATAGTTGAACCTGTTGCAGCTAACATGGGAGTTGTGCTTCCAAGACATGGATTTCTTGAATTCTTAAGAGACATAACTAAGGAGAATGGAAGCCTTCTTATATTTGATGAGGTAATAACAGGCTTCAGACTTTCAATTGGCGGAGCGCAGGAGTACTTTAACATAAAGCCAGACCTTACAACTCTTGGAAAGATTGTAGGTGGGGGTATGCCAGTCGGCGCATATGGCGGACGTGCTGATATTATGCGAATGGTAAGTCCTGACGGCCCTGTATATCAGGCAGGAACATTGTCAGGCAATCCAATTGCAACAGCAGCAGGCTTAGAGACTTTAAGAATCTTAAGAGATAATAAGGATATATACGACAGACTTGAGACTAAGACAAAGCGTATTGCTGACAGTGTAAGAAAATGTGGAGCCGGAAGGGTATCGGTTAATCAGATTGGTTCACTTATGAGCATATTCTTTACATCAGATGCAGTTGAAGATTATGACAGTGCAGTAAAGTCAGACACTAAGAAGTATGCAGAATACTTTGGACATATGCTTGATAACGGAATATACATTGCACCATCACAGTTTGAAGCAATGTTCGTATCAGACGCACACACTAATGAGGATATCAACCGTACAATAGAGGTTATGGAAGAATTCTTCAGGAAATAATTCGGATAGTAAGTGGGAATACAGATGCAGTTAGGATATGTAGGAATTAATTATAAGAATACAGACCTTTCAGTAAGGGATAAGATTACATTCACAGACAGCGGGATAGCAGACTTTATGCAGCAGGCAGAGGAAGCAGGTGTGAACCAGTGCATGTGCCTTTCAACATGCAACAGATGCGAAGTGTTTTATCTGTATGAGGATGAAACATTTGTACAAGTAATGTCCGATTTATTCAATGATTATTTTGGACTTACAGATACTAAATTAGCCGGTGTCAAATGTGGTGAAGAAGCACTGGTATATCTGTTTTGCATAGCCGCCGGACTTGAAAGCATGGTGCTTGGAGAGGATCAGATACTAGGCCAGTTAAAGGATGCGGCAGACCTTTCAAGAACGCTTGGACACAGCGGGAAAGAGCTTAATTATATAGTAAGAGAAGCGGTAAGCTGTGCAAAGCGGATTAAGACAGAGTACAAGGTAAGTGAAAAACCGGTATCTGTATGCTATGTCGGTATTCAGGAGTTAGACAGAGTATGCGGCATATCAGGAAAGCACGCGCTTGTTATAGGAAGCGGCAAAACAGCGGCTCTTGCCATAAGATATCTGGCAGAATATGGCGCTGATGTAACAGTGTGTTCAAGAACTTATCAGCATGCGAAGGCGTTGCTTAAGGAATTTCCAGATATTCAGGTTATTGCATATGATAAGAAAACAGAAGCACTTAAAAGCAGTGATATAGTTGTCTCAGCGACTTCATCACCTCATCTGGTGATTAAATGTGCTGAATTATCAGGGGGTAAAAAGATGACACTTCTTGATCTTGCTGCACCAAGAGATATAGAAAAATCGGCAGGTGACATTTTTGGAGTTACTCTTATTGACCTTGACAGGATAGGTGGGATTGTGAAGTCTAATCAGAACGAGAGGGCACATTTGCTAAAGGAAAGCCAGTGCGTGATTGATGAGTATATAGAGGAAACAAAGAAATGGCTCACATCAAGCAGAATGGATACAACTATCCAGTCGCTTGGCAAAAAATGTGATGAGATAGTACAGGACAGCTATGATTATCTTAACCGCAAGATTGACCTTTCAGACCATGACAGGGTAATCTTAAAGAAGATTCTTAAGTCGTCATTACACAGATTGTTAAAAGAACCGATTGAAGAATTGAAAAATGTGGAAGAAAATGAACAGCAGCAGTATAAAGATATGGTTGAGAGACTGTTTGGCTTGTAGGGAGGATTATGCATTACAGAATAGGAACGAGAGGTTCGAAGCTGGCACTTGTCCAGTCGGAATATGTTAAGAGAAGAATGGAAGAGGCGTATCCTGAGGATACATTTGAACTTGTTATAATTAAGACAACAGGCGACAAGGTTACGGATAAGCCGCTTGCTGCGATTGGAACTAAGGGGCTTTTTGTAAAGGAGATTGAGGAAGCGCTTCTTTCAGGCAGCATTGATATGGCGGTTCACAGCATGAAGGATATGCCGGCTGAATGTGCGACTGGACTTACATTTGCAAAGGCGTGGAAACGAGAGGATTGCAGAGATGTACTTATATTAAAGACTGCAGGAGGTTTTTCAGAACTTCCTTCCGGTGCGATTATAGGCACTGGGAGCCTCAGGCGTGCATGCCAGCTTGCAATGCTGCGTCCTGATATCCAGTTTACTGCTATCAGAGGAAATGTTGATACAAGAATTAACAAACTTATGGACGATTCATACGGACTTGATGGAATTGTGCTTGCGGCAGCAGGACTTAACAGACTTGGCAGGTCATCGGAGATAACAGAGTACCTTGACCCAGAGGTCGTTATTCCGGCACCGGCACAGGGAGTTCTTGCAATTGAGACTGCAGAGGTGAATACAGAACTTCTTGATAAGATAAATGCTTTGTCAGATGATAATTCTGATAGAGAAGCTGTTGCTGAAAGAACATTTTTAAGATTAACAGGCGGCGGCTGT
This sequence comes from Eubacterium sp. AM46-8, assembly GCF_003466705.1. Taxonomy (NCBI): domain Bacteria; kingdom Bacillati; phylum Bacillota; class Clostridia; order Eubacteriales; family Eubacteriaceae; genus Eubacterium; species Eubacterium sp. AM46-8. The sequence goes on along the minus strand of NZ_QSEU01000009.1, from coordinate 73,736 downwards.
CATGCCCCGGTTGGCGCACACTGTGTGACAAAGGATAACGGTGACCTCGAATGGTTGTGTTATTTGGTAATGATGATTGCAGCAGGATTCTTAGAATTGAGGTTACAGGAACTGACAGTGAGGCGGTTGGCCACGAAGCAGCCCGTATGCTTGGATTGGAGTAGATTGTGGGTAAATACATATATACATATATTGAAAACGGACAGATGTACGATAAAAGCCCTTCCCTTGCAGAATTACTTGCAAAGGAGGGGCTTTCCTGCGAAAAAATAGTGACTGGCAAGATTGATTATATTCATGTGGAGAATCTTTTGGAAAAGATAAAAGATGCACAGTGGCTTGTGTTTACAAGTAAAAATGCTGTGGCTGGGTTTGCTTATAATATGGGGGAGATGGCTTGTGAAGGCGAGCCGGATTGTGATGGTGCGTTGAATGGAGACAGTGTTGAAGCTTTTGATGTGAGGAGCGGGCTTCCTGACGGTATTAAGATCGCGGTAGTCGGCAATAAAACTAAAGAAGCTCTAAGAACGGCATGCGGTTTTGAGGCAGACTTTGTATCATATAAATCTACAGGCTTGGAACTTGGAAGGAGTCTGATGAATATTGCAGCCGGCAAGATTGTATATCTGTGTGCCGAAGTCACAAGCGGTTCACTTGAGGAAGCTATGAAGGAGTATGAAAACTTAATTAAGATTCCAGTATATAGGAATGAATATGTTGATACATATGCAGAGTACGGAATGAAAGATTACAGTGATGTCTCAGGAATAGCTGTTACAAGTGGCAGTAGCGGTGAGAGAATAAAATGGCTGATTGACAAGCTTGGCGAGTCATGTGAAGTCCAGTGTATAGCATTGGCCCTGCCTGCAGCAGAAAGCTTGTTGAGGCGGGTGTGCCGGAGGGGCGGATAATTGAAGCTTGTGAGCATAGTTATAGCGGGCTGGTGGAAGCGATTAAGAAGTCAGCGGGGAAGCCGGAAGCGGGAATTGGACGTTAGAGCGGAGAGCGGAATACACATGATTTAAAAAAGAAAAATAAAAAAGTACTGTACAAATCAAAATCATTGTTCTATAATAACATACAAACATGGTATGTTTATGTATTACATAAACATAACACCAGATTCATGAAATGTTTTCATGAATTGATATTAGAAAATGTGGAATAATACCACAAGAAAAGAGGATTGTATGGGAAAGATATATAAATCAGCAGCAGACTTAATAGGTAACACACCACTTGTAGAAGTCGGACATATTGAAGAGAAGTTTGGACTTAAAGCAAGAGTACTTGTTAAGCTTGAATATTTTAATGCAACAGGAAGCGTTAAGGACAGAGTTGCCAAGGCAATGATTGAAGATGCTGAGGAGAAAGGTATTCTTAAGCCAGGCGCAACAATTATTGAGCCTACATCTGGCAATACAGGAATCGGACTTGCTGCTATTGCAACAGCAAAGGGTTACAGAACAATAATAGTTCTTCCAGAGACTATGAGTGTTGAAAGAAGGAATATAATTAAGGCATATGGTGCAGAGATTGTACTTACTCCTGGCTATAAGGGAATGACAGGTGCTATTGCCAAGGCAGAAGAATTAAAGAATGAGATTGAAGGAAGCATGATTGCTGGACAGTTTGTTAATCCTGCTAACCCGGATGCACACAGAAGAACAACTGGTCCTGAGATATGGAATGATACAGATGGAAAAGTTGATGCATTTGTTGCAGGTGTTGGTACAGGTGGAACAATTACAGGTGTTGGTGAATATCTTAAGTCTAAGAATAACAAGATTGAGATAATTGCAGTTGAGCCTGCAACTTCACCGGTACTTTCACAGGGCAAGCCGGGACCACATAAGATTCAGGGAATTGGAGCAGGCTTTGTTCCAGAAATTCTTAACACTAAGATATATGACAGCGTAGTTCCAGTTGATAATGATGACGCATTCGAGTATGCCAGATTGATATCACACACAGAGGGAATTCTGGTTGGAATATCGGCAGGTGCAGCACTTTATGCAGCAATCGAGTGGGCTAAGAAACCAGAGAACGAAGGCAAGACAATCGTTGCACTGCTTCCGGACAGCGGCGACAGATATTACTCAACATCACTTTTTGAGAACTAATAGCAGAATAAATGTGTCAAATGTGGACATTCTATAAGGGCAGGGCGTAAGTCCTGCCCTTTTCGTGCTTTGAAGGGATTTAGCGGCAATATGGGATATCGAAAGGTGCTTTAAAGTGTGGGTGAAAATGTGCCAGTGAAAGGAGTAAGCATGACTGATTTTACAACTAACATAGACATGAATGTCCGCATGATGAATGAAAAGTTAAGAGTGGACAGAAATTTTGACATTCTGCAAAGAGATGTATTAATAGGTGGTAAGAGAACACATTTTTACTTTATAGATGGATTCGTACAGGAAGAAACAATTGAAAAACTGGTGCAGTTTTTTTATTCATTGAAAGAATCGGACATAAAGGATATAGATACATTCTTAGAAGTCGGAATGCCGTATACAGAGATTGAAAAAAACGGACATTACGACGAAGTGGAGAAGGCATTTCTTTCAGGACAGACAGTCATGATAATAGATGGCTTTGATGAATGTATACTTATTGACTGCCGCACTTATCCGATGCGTTCAGTTACAGAGCCTTACAAAGACAAGGTTCTGCGTGGCTCAAGAGACGGATTTGTTGAGACACTTGTGTGCAATGCGGCACTTTTAAGAAGAAGAATAAGGGATAGCCGTTTTTCAATGGAAATGTATACTGTAGGGGAACGCTCCAGGACAGATGTTGCTGTGTGCTATATTGATGATAAGGTTGATAAGAAGCTGCTTGAAAGAATTGAGAATCTGATAAGCAGCATAGAGGTTGAGGCGCTCACTATGAATATAGAGAGCCTTGCGGAATGTATGTTTAAGGGAAAATGGATTAATCCGTTTCCTAAGTATAAATATTCCGAAAGACCCGATACCGCTGCAGCAGCACTTTTTGATGGAAATATAGTTATTATGGTAGATACATCACCTGCAGTAATGATAATTCCAACAAATGTATTTGATATAATAGAAGAAGCAGATGATTTTAATTTTTCGCCAATGATAGGAACTTATATAAGACTGTCGAGGTTTTTCTTTACATTGCTGACTGTTTTTCTTACACCTGTGTGGCTTTTGCTTGAAAGCAATCCACAGTGGGTGCCTGAATGGTTGAAATTCATAACGATAAGTGAGGATATAACGGTTCCGGTTATATTGCAGCTTTTTATTCTTGAACTTGCAGTTGACGGGCTTAAGCTGGCGGCGGTCAATACGCCAGGAATGCTGTCGACACCTTTGAGTATTCTTGCCGGTATTGTTGTGGGAGAATACGCTGTGGAGTCCGGGTGGTTTAATTCAGAATCGCTTCTTTATATGGCAGTTGTAACGGTTGGAACTTACTCACAGGCAAGTTTTGAGATGGGATATGCATTAAAATTCATAAGAATAGTCAATCTGATTCTGGTGCAGTTCTTTGGAAGAATCGGACTTCTGGCAGGAGCCATATTTGCGATAGTGCTTGTATGTTTTAACAGGACAATATCAGGAAAAAGCTACATTTATCCGGTGATACCTTTTAACAGCCAGATGTTTAAAAGAAAAATTCTTCGGGTACGACTGCCGCACAAAATAAAAAATAACTAGCAATATATGGCGTATTAAGCATTAAAATATGGTTTAACACGCCATATATTGCTAATTAATTGCAAATGTGATACAATACAAAAAACATTTGAATAAGATATATAAGATTTATGGATTTGGAGATGTTTAATTATGATTAGTGATTATGAGGAAGTTGTTATCAGGTTTAAGGCATATAGGATAAGTTATCCATTAACACAGAAAGAACTTTCGGATAAATCAGGCGTTTCATTAAGAAGTATTACTCGGTTTGAAAGTGGAGAAGATATAAGTCTTGTTAATTTTATGAAATTAATGAATGCGATGGAGCTTATGAATAATTTCGTGAATGTGATACCAGATATGAACAACCGGCCATCATCTTATTTGAAAAATGTTAAAACAAGGCAGAGAGCATCTGCAAAAAGAAAAGCAGATACTGGATTTAAATGGGGGGAAGATGAATGATAAATACAGCGGAGGTAATGCTTTGGGGCACAAGAATTGGAATAATTCATATGAATGAAGCAAATGGGGTTGTTGCATTTGAATATGATAAAGATTTTTTAAAGAGTAATATTGAGGTATCACCTATACATATGCCATTATCAGAAAGAGTGTATGAATTTCCGGAACTTGCAAGGACAGCATTTCATGGAGCACCTGGATTGGTAGCGGATTCGCTTCCAGATAAATTTGGTAATAAAATTATAGACAGATGGCTGGCTGAGCAGGGGAAATCAATTAGTGAATTTAATGTTATAGACAGACTGTGCTATACAGGAAAAAGAGGTATGGGTGCATTAGAATATATACCAGCAACAAGTCCGTTTGACAGTACAATAGAGGATGTTAATATATCGAAAATGGTAGAGTTTGCATCTGATGTATTATCTGATAGAAAAGATAAGCTGATTAATCTGAAAGATAATGCTGGATATAGCCAGCTTGTGCTATTGGGAACATCTGCAGGTGGTGCAAGAGCAAAGGCGCTGATTGCATGGAATGAAGATACGGGAGAAATAAAAAGTGGACAGATTAATGCTGGTGATGGATTTGAATACTGGCTTATGAAGTTTGATGGAGTATCTAAAAATGGGGATCATAATCTGGAAGATTCAGTAGAATATACAAGAATCGAATACGGATATTATCTTATGGCAAAAGCAGCGGGGGTAATTATGAATGAATGCCGTCTGCTTGAAGATGCCGGATATGCACATTTTATAACTAAACGTTTCGATAGGAACAATAATAAAAAAATTCATATGCAGACATTAGGAGCAATTTCACATATAGATTACAATATTCCGGGATTATGCAGTTATGAACAGGCAGCATATTATATGAATAGACTAGGTATACCATATTCAGATGTGGAACAATTTTATAGAAGAATGGTTTTTAATGTTATTCTGATTAATCAGGATGATCATGTAAAAAATGTTTCTTTTCTGATGGATAAGAATGGTGTCTGGAGATTGTCACCAGCATATGATGTCACATTTGCATATGACAGCAGCAATATGTGGTTGAAAGCACATCAGATGCTTATAAATGGAAAAAGTTCAGATATAAGTTATGATGATTTGATAAAATGTGGAATAAACATGGGAGTAAGCAAGAGAAAATGTGATGCAATAATATCGTATATAGAAGATGTTGCAAAAAGATTTTCGGATTATATGGATATGGCAGGTGTCAGGGAGAAAACCTGTCAGATTATGAATGACATTATAATTAGCAATAATATTAGAAAAACAGGAGATTAATCATGGAAAAAACAAACGAGAAAAAAGATTTTTTACAGAAAACATTGGTGGTGTGCGCTCTTGCACTTGTGTGTACATTCCTTTGGGGAAGCGCATCACCATGTATCAAATTAGGATATGCGCTGTTTAAGATACCGTCAAGTGAAACATGGACACAGGTATTATTTGCAGGAACAAGATTTGTGCTGGCAGGAGTACTCACAATCTTAATTGGAAGTATTCTTAACAGAAAAATGCTGCTTCCAACGAAATCAAGTGTACCAAGTATAGTAAAGCTTGCAATGTTCCAGACAATTCTGCAGTACATATTCTTCTATATCGGACTTGCACACAACAGCGGAGTAAAGGCGTCAATAATTAACGGTTCTAACACATTTTTCGTAATACTTGTATCAACAATTATATTCAGACAGGAAAAGCTGAATCTGAAGAAAATTATCGGCTGTGTGATTGGTTTTGCAGGTGTTATCGTAGTCAGCATGAATGGACAGAAAATCGACATGAACTTAAGCATTATGGGTGACGGAAGTCTGTTCTTATGTGCGTTGTCATATGCATTTTCATCATGCCTTATGAAGAACTATTCAAAGAAAGACAATCCGGTAATGTTGAGCGGTTATCAGTTCATATTCGGTGGAATAGTAATGATTATATTAGGACTTGTGATGGGCGGTAGAATTACACACGTGTCAGTATCAGCAATACTAATGTTATTCTATCTCGCATGCATATCAGCCGTAGCCTACTCAATATGGGGAATACTGTTAAAGCATAACCCGGTATCCAAAGTGGCAATCTTCGGCTTCACCAATCCTGTATTCGGAGTCCTTCTTTCAGCATGGTGGCTTGGAGAAGGAAGCAGAGAGCTTGGAATAAATGCATTAATAGCGTTAGTATTAGTGTGCATAGGAATCTGTATAGTTAATGTGAAGGGAAAAGCGAGAGGATGAAGTCCAAAAAGTGCGTCATAGCGCGACGGATTGGATTTTAAAGTAGTGGAGAGACATGTTGAAGTCCAAATAAACGAATTGGCACGCCTATTTTGGACTTCAACAAGGCCGCACAGCAGAAAAAAGTCCAATCTACCGAGCAGCCTAAAGCACCATTAAATGAAAGTGTCATATCTGGCACTTCACTACCTGACAGCCTCTTTAAGTGCTTCCGAAGCCTCATGCATGGAAGCTGCTTTCTCCTCATTAAGCTTGTCAATAGGAGCTTTAGATATAAGCTTGCCAAGATGTCCAATCTGAGCCTTAACATTCTTTTTCTTATCCTTCTCCCAGACCTTTTTATTGGCGGCAAGTGCGTTGTTAGCCTCGTTAAGAGTCCGTACAGCATCTTCCCTTATATCAATAAAACTCTGGTATGCTTCATCCTGCTTGCTGTAGACTTCGGCTTCCCAGCGGGCTTTTGCAATCTCTTCTTCGGTCATGTTAGAGCTTGAAGTAATAGTAATGCTCTGTTCCCTTCCGGTACCTAAATCCTTTGCAGATACATTGACAATACCATTAACATCAATGTCAAATGTTACTTCAATCTGTGGGACTCCTGCCATCGCACGCTTAATACCGTTAAGACGGAAGTTGCCAAGCAGTTTATTGTCTCTTGTAACTTTCGTTCACCCTGAAAACCTTGATATCAACGGATGTCTGGAAATTGCCGGCAGTAGTAAATATCTGGCTGTGTCTTGTAGGAATGGTAGTGTTTCTTTCAATAAGCCTGCTTGCAATTCCACCCATAGTCTCAATAGAAAGAGACATTGGAGTTACATCCATAAGTATGATTTCAGAAGCAGCAGAACCGGCCTGAAGCTGGTTTCCAAGCTTGCCACCTTGAACGGCAGCACCAAGGGCTACACATTCATCAGGATTAAGATTTCTTGATGGCTCTTTTCCCATAAGCTGTCTTACCTTATCAGCAACAGCAGGGATTCTTGTAGAACCACCAACCAATAAAACCATATTAATGTCTGTCTTGGAAAGACCTGCATCATGCAGTGCATTCTCAACAGGGGTGATTGTTCTGTCTACAAGGTCAGCTGTAAGCTCATTAAATGTCTGTCTTGATAAAGTGATATCAATGTGGTGCGGTCCGTCCTTAGACATAGCTATAAAAGGAAGATTAATATTAGTTGTCACAGAAGAAGACAGCTCCTTCTTTGCTTTCTCAGCTTCTTCCCTTAAACGCTGCATTGCAGAGGCATCCTTTGAAAGATTGATACCGTCACTTATCTTAAACTGCTCGACAAGATAATTAACTATTCTTTCATCGAAATCATCACCACCTAAGTGATTGTCACCTGAAGTTGCAAGAACTTCAATGACATTATCACCGATATCGATAACAGACACATCAAAAGTTCCACCACCTAAATCATACACAAGAACCTTCTGTGCTGTACCATTGTCAAGTCCGTACGCGAGAGCGGCAGAAGTAGGCTCGTTGATAATTCTTAATATGTTAAGCCCGGCAATCTTACCGGCATCTTTAGTAGCCTGTCTTTGTGCGTCAGTAAAATAGGCAGGCACAGTTACAACAGCGTCTGTCACAGGCTGTCCTAAGAAATCCTCGGCATCCTCCTTTAACTTCATAAGTATAAATGCAGAGATTTCCTGGGGGGTATAATACTTTCCGTCAATCTTCTTGCGATAGTCCGTACCCATGTGTCTCTTGATAGAGAATATAGTTCTGTCAGAGTTGACGGCAGCCTGTCTCTTTGCTGCATCACCAACAATAAGTTCCTTTGATTTCGTAAAGGCTACAACAGAAGGAGTTGTGCGGTAGCCTTCTTTGCTGGTGATGACAGTAGGCGTATCACCTTCAATAACAGCCACACAGCTGTTAGTTGTTCCTAAATCAATTCCTATAACAGTTCCCATAATAAACTCCATTCAATATATTGATACATTTATTTTACCATATAAAATACATTTGACTATTAAGAAAAAAATAAAAATAAGAAAAAATTAATAAATTGGGGTTTTGCTTGATGATATATATTTTTATATGTTAAAATAAATCCTATTGAAAAGATGAGGAGAATATATTATGGCAGGTTCAGTGTTTGGAAATATATTTAAGGTATCAACATGGGGAGAGTCGCATGGAGAGGGACTTGGAGTTGTAATTGACGGGTGTCCTGCAGGTCTGTCTCTTTGTGAGGAAGATATTCAGGAGCAGCTAGACAGAAGAAAACCAGGTCAGTCAAAGTTTACTACACCAAGAAAGGAAGATGATGAGGTACATATTCTTTCAGGTGTATTTGAAGGCAAGACTACCGGGACTCCAATATCACTTGCAGTATATAATAAGACACAGAGGTCTGCTGACTATTCAGAGATAGCTAATTATTACAGACCGGGACATGCTGATTATACATTTGACGAGAAATTCGGATTCAGGGATTACAGAGGCGGAGGAAGAAGTTCTGGAAGAGAAACTATCGGAAGAGTTGCAGCCGGTGCAATCGCTATGAAGATTCTTAAAGAGCTTGGAATTAATATTACAGCATATGCTAAAGAAATCGGTGGAATTGGCATTGATTATGATAAGTTTGATATAGCTGAAAGAGATAATAACGCATTTAACATGCCTGATAAGGAAGCTGCAGAGAAGGTTAAGGCTTTTGCAGAGAGCAAGATGTCAGTTGGAGATTCAATCGGTGGTGTCATTGAATGCAGGGTTACAGGCATGATGACTGGAATTGGCAATCCTACATTTGAAAAGCTGGATGCTAATCTTGCCAAGGCAATAATGTCAATCGGGGCCGTCAAAGGCTTTGAGATTGGAGACGGGTTTGAAGCGGCTAAAGTTACAGGAAAGTATAATAATGATGAATTCGTAATGAAGGATGGCAGGGTTGGCAAGCTGACTAATCACAGCGGCGGAGTGCTTGGTGGAATAAGTGATGGTGATGAGCTTGTGTTCAGGGCAGCGGTAAAACCGACACCTTCAATTAGTGCTTTGCAGGAAACTGTTAATAAGCAGGGCGAGGATATCGAGGTTTCAATCAAAGGAAGACATGACCCTATGATAGTTCCAAGAGCAGTTGTTGTGGTTGAAGCTATGACAGCACTTACACTTGTTGATCTGATATTTGACAATATGACGGCTAGAATGGACAGAGTTAAAGAGTTTTACAGAAAATAAAAGGAGCAGATATGTATAAAATTTTAAAGACGGATGGCAGGGCAAAAAGAGCAGAGTTCACAACAGTACATGGAACTGTGCAGACACCTGTATTTATGAATGTCGGAACAGTTGCGGCCATTAAAGGCGCAGTTGCGACAACTGATTTACAGCAGATAGGAACGCAGATAGAATTATCTAACACTTACCATCTTCATGTAAGACCGGGAGATAAGATTATTAAGCAGCTTGGAGGACTTCATAAGTTCATGAACTGGGATAAACCGATTCTTACAGATTCAGGTGGATTTCAGGTATTTTCACTTGCAGGACTCCGTAAGATTAAAGAAGAAGGCGTTACTTTCCAGTCACATATTGACGGTCATAAGATATTCATGGGACCAGAGGAAAGTATGCAGATACAGTCTAATCTTGGCTCAACAATTGCAATGGCATTTGACGAATGTGCGCCGGCAAAGGCTGACAGAAAGTATATCCAGAATTCTGTTGACAGAACATACCGCTGGTTAGAGCGTTGCAAGAAAGAGATGGCAAGACTGAACTCACTTCCTGATACGGTTAATCCTGATCAGATGCTTTTTGGTATAGATCAGGGTGGCGTATTTAATGATATAAGAATTGACCACGCCAAGAGAATATCAGAGTTAGATCTTGATGGTTATGCAGTAGGCGGGCTTGCTGTTGGTGAAACACATGAGGAAATGTATGATGTACTTGATAATGTAGTGCCATATCTTCCAAAGGACAAGCCGACATATCTTATGGGAGTGGGAACACCTGCCAATATATTAGAGGCAGTGGACAGAGGAATTGATTTCTTCGACTGTGTATATCCTTCAAGAAACGGTCGCCATGGACATGTGTATACTAAGTTTGGAAAGATTAATCTTTTTAATGCAAAGTATGAGACAGATACAGCACCAATTGAAGAAGGCTGTGGATGTCCATGCTGTCAGAATTACTCAAGAGCATATGTAAGACATCTTCTTAAGGCTAAGGAAATGCTTGGAATGCGTCTTTGTGTTCTTCATAATCTTTACTATTACAACCATCTCATGACAGACATAAGGGCTGCGATTGAAGAAGGAAGATATGCAGGCTTCAAGGAAGAGGCATTATACCAGATGAAGACATATGATAAGCAGTAATGCTGTATGTTTATAAATATTTTGTTAAAAATACATTTTGAGGTAGACAAGCAGCTCTCAATTATGTATTATATGTTAAGTTTGAAAGAGACATTTTTAAGGAGGAGTATCAATGAATATTGCTATCATAGTTTTTTATGTCGTAATTATTGGTGCAATGATGTATTTCATGGCAATCAAGCCACAGAAGAAGGAACAGAAGCGTCAGCAGGAACTTATGGATTCTATGGAAATCGGTGATTATGTTCTTACAACAAGCGGTTTCTATGGTGTTCTTATCGATATATCAGATGATGATGTAATCGTAGAATTTGGTAACAACAAGAACTGCCGTATCTCAATGCAGAAGAAGGCTATTGCTCAGGTTGAGAAGCCATCAGACAGCACATCAGCAGAATAATTTAATGTAATTAATTTAAGCAGGATTCCTGATTAGACACATTTGTCTGGTCAGGAATCCTTTTTTTATTGAAAATGTTGTGCAAATGTTATATCATATTAAATTGAATTATCATATGAAAAAGGGGTAAAGGTTTATGGAAAGCAGAATAACTTTAATTCCAGGTGATGGAATAGGACCGGAAATCGTCAGAGAAGCTGTGAAAGTGCTTGACAGTGTGGCTGACAAATATGGTCACAAGTTCGATTATACCAGGATTCTTATGGGTGGATGCTCAATTGATGAGTATGGCGTTCCACTTACAGATGAAGCAGTAGCAACAGCTAAAGCATCTGATGCAGTACTTCTTGGAGCAGTTGGTGGCAATGTGGGTAATTCCAAGTGGTATGATGTTGCACCCAATTTAAGACCAGAAGCCGGACTTTTAAAGATTCGTAAGGAATTAGGACTTTTTGCTAATTTACGTCCGGCATATCTTTATGACGAGCTTAAGGCAGCGTGTCCATTAAAGGAAGAAATAATCGGTGATGGATTTGATATGGTTATTATGAGAGAGCTTACAGGCGGCCTTTACTTTGGTGATAGATATACTAAGGAAATTGACGGATTGGAGACAGCTGTTGATACACTTACATACAATGAAGAAGAGATCAGAAGAATTGCAATTAAGGGATTTGAGATTGCGATGAAGAGAAGAAAGAAAGTAACAAGCGTTGATAAGGCAAATGTTCTTGATTCTTCAAGACTCTGGAGAAAGATTGTACATGAGGTTGCAAAGGATTATCCGGAAGTTGAAGTTTCAGATATGCTTGTAGATAACTGTGCTATGCAGCTTGTTATGAATCCCGGACAGTTCGATGTTATTCTTACAGAGAACATGTTTGGAGACATATTATCAGATGAGGCAAGTATGATAACAGGTTCAATCGGAATGTTATCAAGTGCAAGCCTTAATAAGACTAAGTTAGGTCTTTATGAGCCAAGCCATGGTTCAGCACCTGATATTGCAGGAAAGAATGTTGCTAATCCAATTGCTACAATTCTCAGCGCAGCCATGATGTTAAGATACTCACTTGATCTTGACAAGGAAGCAGATGCTATTGAAGCAGCGGTGGCAGCCGTTTTAAAGGAAGGTTACAGAACAACTGATATTATGTCAGAAGGATGCACACTTGTAGGAACTGACAAGATGGGTGACTTAATCGCAGAGAGAGTTTAATACATTTAAATAATACATATATTAAGGAGATAATCTATGATAAGTGATAACGCCAGAAGTGGTATGCAGCAGGCACCTGCACGAAGCCTTTTTAATGCACTTGGCTTCACAGCAGAAGAGATGAAGAAACCTATGATTGGTATTGTAAGCTCTTATAATGAGATAGTACCAGGTCATATGAATATTGATAAGATTGTAAATGCAGTTAAATTAGGAGTTGCTGAGGCAGGCGGTGTGCCTGTAGTATTCCCGGCTATTGCAGTGTGTGATGGTATTGCAATGGGACATGTCGGAATGAAATATTCTTTAGTAACAAGAGATTTAATTGCAGATTCAACAGAGTGTATGGCAATTGCACATCAGTTTGACGGACTTGTAATGGTTCCTAACTGTGATAAGAATGTTCCAGGACTTTTAATGGCAGCAGCAAGACTTAATCTTCCAACTGTATTCGTATCAGGCGGACCAATGCTTGCAGGTCATGTTAAGGGTAAGAAGAGAAGCCTTTCTTCAATGTTTGAGGCTGTTGGTTCATATGCAGCAGGAACAATGACAGAGGAAGATGTACTTGAGTTTGAGGAAAAGGTATGCCCAACATGCGGTTCATGTTCAGGCATGTACACAGCCAATTCAATGAACTGCCTTACAGAGGCACTTGGTATGGGACTTCGCGGCAATGGTACAATTCCAGCCGTATATTCAGAGAGAATCAAGCTTGCAAAGCACGCAGGCATGGCTGTTATGGATATGGTTAATAAGGGAATCACAGCAAGAGATATCATCACTAAGGATTCTATTATGAATGCCCTTACAGTAGATATGGCACTTGGTTGTTCTACTAATTCAATGCTTCACCTTCCGGCTATTGCACATGAGATAGGATTTGATTTCGATATCAAATTTGCTAACCCAATAAGTGAAAAGACTCCTAATCTCTGTCATCTTGCACCAGCAGGTCCAACATACATGGAAGACCTTAACGAAGCCGGCGGTGTATATGCAGTTATGAAAGAGCTTGCAGATATCGGACTTCTTAATACAGATTGTATGACAGTTTCAGGAAAAACAATCGGAGAGTGTATAGCAACAGCATACAACCGTAATCCTGAAGTCATAAGAACAGTTGATAATGCATACAGTAAGACAGGTGGTCTTGCAGTTCTTTCAGGAAATCTTGCACCAGACGGTTCAGTAGTTAAGCGTTCAGCAGTTGTTCCAGAGATGCTTGTACATGAAGGTCCGGCAAGAGTATTTGATTCAGAAGAAGATGCAATTGCTGCTATTAAGGGTGGTAAGATTGTTGAAGGTGATGTTGTTGTTATCCGTTACGAAGGACCTAAGGGCGGCCCTGGTATGAGAGAAATGCTTAATCCTACATCAGCTATTGCAGGTATGGGACTTGGCTCATCAGTTGCTCTTATTACAGATGGACGATTCTCAGGTGCAAGCCGTGGAGCTTCTATTGGTCATGTATCACCAGAGGCTGCTGTTGGCGGACCTATTGCTTTAGTTGAAGAAGGTGATATCATCAGCATTGATATTCCGGGACTTAAACTTGAACTTAAGGTTTCAGATGAAGAGCTTGCTGCAAGAAAGGCTAAGTGGCAGCCAAGAGAACCTAAGGTAACAACAGGATACTTAAAGAGATATGCTTCACTCGTTACATCAGGAAACAGAGGAGCTATTCTTAAAAGTTCAGCAGAAGAGTAATATTTAATATAATTATAAAAAGACATTAAAGAGAAATCAGGAGAAGATAAATGAAGTTAAATGGTTCAGAGATAATTGTTGAATGCTTGAAAGAACAGGGCGTTGATACAATATTTGGATACCCTGGTGGAGCTATTCTTAATGTATATGATGCTCTTTATAAGCATTCAGATGAGATAACTCATATTCTTACATCACATGAGCAGGGTGCATCGCATGCTGCTGATGGATATGCAAGAGCAACAGGTAAGGTTGGTGTATGTTTTGCAACATCAGGTCCTGGAGCGACTAACCTTGTAACAGGTATTGCAACTGCATATATGGATTCAGTTCCTATGGTTGCAATTACATGTAATGTAACAGTTCCTCTTCTTGGAAGAGACAGTTTTCAGGAGATTGATATAGCAGGTGTTACAATGCCAATTACAAAGCACAGCTATATTGTTAAGAATGTAAAGGATCTTGCCAAGACATTAAGAAATGCCTTCAGAATTGCCAAGGAAGGAAGACCGGGTCCTGTATTAGTTGATGTTACTAAGGATGTAACAGCAGCAGAGTGTGAGTACTCACCAAGAGTTCCAAAGCCTGTAGACAGAATTACATCAAGTATTAAGGAAGAAGATATTGACAAGGCTGTGGCACTTATTAAGAAAGCTAAGAAGCCATATGTATTCGTTGGTGGTGGAGCAGTTATATCAGAGGCATCTGATGAACTTAAGAAGTTTGTTGAGAAGGTTGATGCACCGGTATGTGACTCACTTATGGGTAAGGGCGCATTTGACGGATCTAATGAAAGATATACAGGAATGCTTGGTATGCATGGTACTAAGACATCTAACTACGGAGTTTCAGAGTGTGATCTTCTTATCGTGGTTGGTGCAAGATTCTCAGACCGTGTTACTGGAAATACTAAGAAATTCGCTAAGAATGCAAAGATTCTGCAGTTTGATGTTGATGCAGCTGAGATTAACAAAAATGTCAGGACAGATGCACATGTACTCGGAGATGCTAAAGAGATTCTTAAGAGAATCAATGATAAGTTAGATAATCAGGACCACTCAGACTGGATGGAACACATCAAGTCTTACAAGCTTGATTATCCTATGAGATATAACAGAGATATTCTTAACGGACCTCTTATCATGGAGAAGATATACGAGATTACAAATGGCAATGCAATTATTACAACAGATGTTGGACAGCATCAGATGTGGGCTGCACAGCATTATAAGTTCAAAGAGCCAAGAACACTTCTTACATCAGGCGGACTTGGAACTATGGGTTATGGTCTTGGTGCATGTATAGGTGCCAAGGTTGGACGTAAGGATAAGACCGTTGTTAATATTGCAGGTGATGGCTGCTTCCGTATGAATATGAATGAAGTTGCAACAGCAACCAGATATAACATTCCTGTTATTGAAGTTATATTTAATAACCATGTACTTGGTATGGTCAGACAGTGGCAGGATCTTTTCTATGGCAAGAGATATTCAGCTACAGTTCTTGATGATCAGGTGGATTTTGTTAAGGTTTCAGAAGGAATGGGAGCCAAGGCTTACAGTGTTGATACAATAGAGGAGTTTGAGAAAGCATTTAAAGAAGCAATCGAACTCAATATTCCATGTGTTATTGACTGTCATATTGACAGAGAAGACAAGGTATTCCCTATGGTTTCACCGGGGGCTGCAATCTCAGAGGCATTCGACAGAGAAGACCTTAATAACAAGAAATAATTCATATATTGACTTTAATGTGATAAAGGACTAAAATAGTTCTTAATATTTTATATTTTAGGAGGAAGAAAAGGTGAGTAGAGTTTATAACTTTAGCGCTGGTCCAGCTGTTTTACCAGAGGAAGTACTCAAAGAAGCAGCAGATGAAATGTTAGATTACCAGGGAAGCGGTCAGTCGGTAATGGAAATGAGCCACAGATCCAAGGTTTATGACAACATCATCAAAGAGGCAGAGAAGGATTTAAGAGACCTTCTTAACATCCCAGATAACTATAAGGTGTTATTTTTACAGGGTGGTGCATCGCAGTTCTTCGCTGAAGTGCCTATGAACCTTATGAAGAATAAGAAAGCAGGTTATATCCTTACAGGACAGTGGGCTAAGAAAGCATTTGCAGAAGCTAAGATATATGGAGAGGCTGTTGAGCTTGCTTCATCAGCAGACAAGACATTTTCATATATTCCAGACTGCTCAGATCTTGATATTCCAGAGGATCTTGACTATGTATATATCTGTGAGAACAACACAATTTACGGAACAAAGTATAAGACATTACCTAACACTAAGGGTCATATTCTTGTATCAGATGTTTCATCATGCTTCTTATCAGAACCTATGGATGTAACTAAGTACGGCGTTGTATACGGCGGTGTCCAGAAGAACATCGGACCAGCAGGCGTTGTAATTGCTATTATCAGAGAAGACCTTATAACAGATGACGTTCTTCCAGGAACTCCTACAATGCTTAAGTGGAAGACACAGGCAGATGCAGATTCTCTTTATAATACACCACCATGCTACAATATCTATATCTGTGGCAAGGTGTTCAAGTGGATTAAGAAAATGGGTGGACTTTCAGCAATGAAGGAACACAATGAGAAGAAGGCTAAGATTCTTTATGATTTCCTTGATGAGAGCAAGTTATTCATGGGAACAGTTGTTAAGGAAGACCGTTCACTTATGAATGTACCTTTTGTATGCAACATTGAAGATAAAGAAGCTAAGGATGCTATGGAAGCTAAGTTCATTAAGGAAGCTGCAGCTGCAGGATTTGTTAACCTTAAGGGACACAGAACAGTTGGCGGTATGAGAGCATCTATCTACAATGCTATGCCAATCGAAGGTGTAGAGAAGCTTGTTGAATTCATGAAGAAGTTCGAGAAGGAGAATGCATAATGATTAATGTTAATTGTCTTAATAATATAGCAGCCTGCGGATTAAAGCTTTTTTCTGATGAGTATAATACAGAAAGCTCATTTGAAGATGCACAGGCTGTACTTGTAAGAAGTGCCAAGATGCATGATATGGAGCTTAGTGATAATCTTCTTGCAATTGCAAGAGCAGGAGCTGGCGTTAATAATATTCCTCTTGACAAATGTGCAGAGGAAGGTATTGTTGTATTCAACACACCAGGAGCTAATGCTAACGCAGTTAAGGAACAGGTTATTGCAGCTATGCTTTTAGCATCAAGAGATTTAATCGGTGGTAACAAGTGGGTTGCAGATAACGCTGAAGACCCTGATATTGCCAAGGCAACTGAGAAGGCTAAGAAAGCATTTGCAGGACAGGAAATCAAGGGCAAGAAGCTTGGTGTCATCGGTCTTGGAGCAATTGGACAGTTAGTTGCCAATGCAGCTATAGCACTTGGAATGGAAGTATACGGATATGACCCATATGTTTCAGTTAAGGCTGCATGGAATCTTTCAAGTGAAGTTAAGTACATATCTGATGTTAAGGATATCTATAAGGAATGTAACTATATTACAGTTCATGTTCCTGCACTTGACAGCACTAAGGGAATGATTAATAAGGAAGCATTTGACCTTATGCAGGATGGAACAGTAATTATCAACTGTGCAAGAGATGTACTTGTTGATGAAGCTGCTATCGGCGAGGCACTTAAGTCTGGAAGAGTTAAGACTTATGTTTCAGATTTCCCTAACCCAACAACAGCTAAGATGGAAGGAGCAATTGTTCTTCCTCATCTTGGAGCTTCAACAGCAGAAGCTGAAGATAACTGTGCTATTATGGCAGTTAATGAGCTTAGAAACTTTATCGAGAACGGTAATATTGTCAATTCAGTTAATTACCCTAACTGTGATTGCGGAGTATGTGCAACTAAAGGAAGAATTACTGTATGCCACAAGAATGTTCCAGCGGTTATCAGTAAGATAACAACAGTTCTTGGTGCTGCAGGCATCAATATATCATCTATGGCTAACCAGTCAAGAGGTGATTATGCATATTCTCTCTTAGATATTGAAGCATCTGCGCCAGAGGCAGTAGTTGAAGAGCTTTCAGCAATTGAAGGTGTTATCAAGGTAAGAGTTATTAAGTAATCATATGTAATGATAATAATATCAAAGACCAGTCATTTGTTGTAACATTTGGCTGGTCTTTCTTGTATTAAGGTTGTCTGAATGTTAAAATGTATCTAATATATGAAAGTATAGTACTTAAGTTAAATAGTGCGGATGGAGGTTAGTATGGCAGTAATAAGACCATTTGAATGTGTCAGACCGGCTGAGAAAGTGGCAGATAGAGTAGCAGCTCTTCCTTATGATGTGTATGATTCAAAGGAAGCAAGAGCAGAGGTGGAAAGAGAACCATTATCATTTCTTAAGATTGACAGGGCAGAGACCCAGTTTGATGAATCAGTTGATATGTATAGTGAGCAGGTATATAAGAAAGCCCATGATATGCTTATGGAAGCTATAGATGATGGAACATTTATAACAGATAAGGACAAGGCATATTATGTGTATGAGCTTACAATGGATGGAAGGACACAGACAGGAATTGTAGCATGTGCTTCTATTGATGATTATCTTAACAATGTTATTAAGAAGCATGAGAACACAAGAGCTGATAAGGAATTAGACAGAATTAACCATGTTGATACATGCAGTGCCCAGACTGGTCCTATATTCCTGGCATACAGAGCTAATGCAGTAATAAGTGCAGAGGTTGCCAAAGCTAAGCAGGAAAAGCCTGTATACAGTTTTACAGCGGTTGATGGAATAAGACATCAGGTCTGGAAAATAAGCAGTAAAGAATCTGTAGAGGCTATAAAGAACGCATTTGCAGGAATTAACCATATATATATTGCGGACGGACACCACAGGGCAGCTTCCGCTGTAAAGGTAGGTTTACGCAGAAGAGAAGCTAATCCGGGATATACAGGCAATGAAGAGTTCAATTATTTCCTGTCAGTATTATTCCCAGACGAAGAACTTATGATAATGCCATACAACAGGGTAGTAAAGGACCTGAATGGTTTAAGTGAAGAAGAGTTCATGGCAAAGATTAAAGATAAATTCACTGTAAGCGAGAGCAGCACACAGGTTGCACCTTCTAAGAAAGGTGAATTTGGAATGTATCTTGGCAGGAAATGGTACATACTCACAGCCAAAGAAGAAATCTTAAGCAGCGACCCGGTAGACGGCTTGGATGTAGCAGTACTCCAGAACAACGTCTTAGAGCCGCTCTTAGGAATCCACGACCCTAAGACAGATAAGAGAATAGACTTCGTAGGCGGAATCCGCGGCTTAGGCGAGCTTGAGAGAAGATGTGATGAGGATTGCGTTCTTGCTTTTTCAATGTATGCAACTTCTATTGGAGAACTATTTGCAGTAGCGGACGCAGGACTATTAATGCCTCCTAAGTCAACTTGGTTTGAGCCAAAATTAAGAAGCGGATTATTCATACATAGATTCTAAGTAGATATTAATCTGCTTTTTGTAGAAGTGTAGATGTGATGTGTGTATATTTTCGTGTGTGGTCGATTTATGACGAGCTGTGTGGGAGTTAATGCCATTAGATGCATAAGCGCTGTGAATGAAAGCTCGTTCAAGCGAAGCGCGTTTGCTTTCGTTCACAGTAAAAAACTTTGCAGATAACGGCATTTACTCCCACTAAGCGTAGGAATCATGAGACCACACACGAAAATATACGCACATCACCACCACTACACTACAGACATAATATACAGAATTATTCAGCTGGAAGGAGAACATTATGTTACATAATACTATTAATATAGATTTACCATATCAGGAGTTTGGAATAGAACAACAGGGAAATGCAACAATTACTACTTACATCAAAGATGTATTTCCTAATGATCAGGATCCGTTTAAGAGACCTCTTATAGTTATCTGTCCGGGTGGCGGATATAATCATCATTCTCCAAGAGAAGGAGAAGCTATAGCTATTAAGATGCTTGATATGGGGTATAATGCTGTTGTATTAAGATACAGTCTTGCACCTGTTACGTATCCTGCACAGCTTTTTGAGGCAGCCTATACAATGAAGTATGTAAGAGATAATGCAGCAGAATGGGATGTTGATCCTGACAAAATCATTATCGCAGGATTTTCAGCAGGAGGTCATGTTGCCGGACTTCTCGGAACCGGATGGAATTCAAAAAGACTTGATTATCTTCTGGAAAATGTACTTCACTGCAGCCATGAGTATGTTAAGCCTGATGGCATGCTGTTAGGTTATCCTGTAATTACATCAGGAATTGATGCACACAGGGCATCATTTGAGAGAAGTCTTGGGGAAAAATATGATGAGTTTATAGATGAAGTGTCTATAGAAAAGAGAGTGGATAAGGACACACCACCTGCATTCATATGGCATACATGTGAAGATAAGACAGTTCCGCTTGAGAATTCACTACTTATGGTAGAGGCGTTAAGAAAACAGGAGATTCCGTTTGATTATCATGTATATGCTAAAGGTACTCATGGTCTTGGACTTGGCACACGAGAGACTGCGACTAAGAATATGGGACATTATGAACCACAGGTGTCATCATGGACGGAATGCTTTAAACAGTGGATGGGGGTAATGTATGAATAAAAACTTATACGGCCTGATGAACTGGCCGGAGATAGAGGGAATTGTATATGCAGAATGTGACAAGCCAAAGGAGCTGCTTGGTGCGCATGTTACCGGTAAGGGACTGCTTATACAGATAATGCGTCCTGATGCAGTGACAGTTAAGCTGCATATAGATGGCAGAAAAACTGCTGTTAATATGGAAAAGGTTGATGAATCTGGATTCTTTGCAGCACTTGTTTCATCTAAGAAAAAGCTTTCATACACTTATTCAGTGGAAAAGGTTAATGGAGAGGTCACAGAATATACGGACCCATATGCATTTGCAAATGTTACGAAACCGGAAGATTACAAAGCATTTCTTGCAGGAGAAGAGAAAAATGCAGCACATATATTCGGCGCTCATGAAAGAACTGTCAATGGCGTGAAGGGAGTGCTTTTTACTGTATGGGCACCTAAGGCACTCAGCGTAAGTGTTGTCGGAGAGTTTAACAAATACGACGGCAGAGTTCACTTAATGGAAAGAATTGAGGATACAGGAGTATTTGAACTGTTTATTCCGGGACTGACAGCCGGATGCGGATATATGTATGAAATTAAGAGACAGGGTAAAGGGACTACAAGAAAGTTAGACCCTGTATCAAGACAGATATCATCAGTTCCAATTACTGCATCAGTGGTAATTGATGAGAACATGCCTGATTCATATGCATGGAACGATGGGATATGGATGATAAAGCGGAAGAAAGAAGCAGGAAAGAAGAAGCCTGTAACAGTATATGAGGTATCACTTACTGACTGGCTGAAAGAAAAAAGTGCAGATGAGCTTGTGAATTTTGTAAAGCAGGAAGGATATACACATGTATGTTTTATTCCGGTTGCAGAGTATCTTAATGAGGAGATGAATGGATATTCGACATTGGGATATTTTGCGGTGACACACCGAACAGGCGGCAGTGATGCATTTAAAAAGCTGGTTGATGACTTCCATAACGCTGGAATTGGCGTAATAATGGACTGGAATGGTGCTTACTTTGGTACAGAAGCTAAGGGACTGTATGATTTTGACGGGGCAGATGCTTACGGATATCTTAGGCCATCACTAGAGAAGCATCCTGAGTGGGATGTTGTCACATTTGACTACAAGAAAGGCGCTGTAAGAAGTTTTCTTTTATCAAGCATATTAATGTGGCTTAATGATTACCATATTGACGGCATCAGAATTGACGGCGTTGCATCAATGCTTTATCTCGATTATGGTAAGCAGCCGGGCACATGGACACCTAACATGTATGGCGGCAATGAGAATCTTGACGCCATCGAATTTCTTAAGACTATGAACAAATGTATTGTTAAACGTGGCGATGGCTGTTTTACAATAGCAGAAGAATCAAGCGGCTGGTTTGGGGTTACTGCGGCAGATAATGATGACCCTCTTATGTTTACTTATAAGCAGAATAACTGCTGGACTAAGGATTTTCTTGAGTTCATGGGAACTGACCCGCTGTTTAGAAAAGGTGAGTATGATAAGCTGACATATGGAATGCTCTATAATTACGGAGAAGATTTCATGCTCTCGCTCAATCATGATGATTTCAGGCAGAAAGCGTTTGTGGACATGGTGTCAGGCTGTGATGAGAAGGCACATTTGTCAGATATCAAGGCCGCACTTGGATTCATGTATGCACATCCCGGAAGCAAGATGTTTGCAGCAGGACAGGATATAGGACTTGAAAAGTTTATGGCAGAGCTTAATAATTTCTATGCGAAAAATGCGGCTCTATATGAGCTTGACAATGACCCTGATGGATTTATGTGGCTCGAGAATTCTAATCCTGAAGAGACTGTTATTGCAATGCAAAGAACTGACAGCAAGGGTAATAAGCTGGTGATTGCTGTGAATTTTACTCCTGTTAAGAGGGAAAACTACAGACTTCACGTTGATGTGCGTGGAAAATATAAGGAAGTATTTAACAGCGAGTGGAAGAAATTCGGTGGAGACGAAAAGGTTAATGGACAGATTATCAAGTCAGATAATGATGGTGATGATATGGAATATATTGATATTACACTTCCCGGACTTTCATTCGTTATATATAACAGTGAGCCGTATACACAGCTTGAACTCGAGGAGATTGCTGTATTAAAGAGGGCTGCAATTGCAAAGAAGGAAGCAATGAAAAAAGCAGCAGAGGCTGAAATGCTTGAACTTGCTGCAGCAGAGGAAGCAAAGCGGGCGGTTGAAGCAAGAAAACAGGCAGAGAAAGCCTGCATGGAAGCACTTCAGGCTAAGGAAGAAGCTGTAAGAAAGGCTGAAGAAGCAGCCCGTGCAAGTGAAGAGATTGATATAGAGACTAAGAAGAAGTTAGAGCAGCTTAAAAAGAAGATGAAATAATACAAAGGGGGATCAGCTATGGGATTCATAGGACTTGTGGCAGATGCAGCCACAACAATCCAGCAGGAAACGGATGAGATAACCAGATTCTTTTCTATTGCCCATGTTAAGCAGCTTCTCAATGATTTAGGAAACTGGTCAGTTTCACTTATCGGTAAAATTGTTATTGCTGTCTTAATATGGTTTATTGGCAAGAAGATAATCAGGGTGCTTGATAAGCTTGTAAAGAAGATGCTGGATAGAAGCACGCTAGATAAAGGCGTTGTTAATTTTGTGGTATCAGTGCTTAAGTTTGTAATGTATGCAATACTTATCATGATAGTTGTGGATAAGCTGGGATTTCAGACGACATCACTGCTCACACTTTTTGGCTCTGCAGCACTTGCGATTGGTATGTCCCTGCAGGGAAGCCTTTCAAACTTTGCAGGAGGAATTCTTATTCTTATATTCAAGCCTTTTAAGGTTGGTGATTATATTATAGTCGGAACTAATGAAGGAAATGTAAAGTCTATAGAGATTCTTTACACAAGGCTTGTTACTATTGATAACAAAGTAGTAATGCTTCCGAACGGTTCACTTTCTAATTCAAGCATTGTTAATGTAGGCGCAGAGAATACAAGAAGAATTGATATCCAGATAGGAATTGGCTATTCATCAGATATTCCTAAAGCCAAGAAGCTTCTTGAACAGGTTATTAACAGCGAGAAGGGAATACTTAAGGACAAGGATATTCTGGTTGTTGTCAAGAGTCTTGATGAAAGCTGTGTAACACTTGAAACAAGAGCCTGGGTTAATACAGCAGACTACTGGAATGTAAGATTTAACCTGCTTGAAAGATATAAGAATATATTTGATGAGAATGGAATTGAGATTCCGTTCAATCAGATTGATGTACATATGAAGTAGTTTTTTTGAAGGATGCCGCGAAAGTGGCATCCTTTTTTGACTGGACAGGGGGTGTATATATGCTGGGCTGCTGTATAGACGTTAGGCTGCTGTATATGCTGGTTGTTGCATATATGTTGGGGTATTATGCCTGAATGTGGCATATGCTGGCGGGGATAAAAGCATATTTAACTGCAATAGCTGCTTGAAAATATGCCAAAACCTACTAGATATAATGAGAAACGGGATTTAGTAGGTTTATTTTTAGAACTTGTAACATGAGAAATTGTGAAAGACCCACTAAATCATTTATTAGGTGTGATTTAGTGGGCTTTTTTGACGTTATGAGAAAGAAAAACAGGTGATTAGGTACACCTAACAAGCATTGAAGACCTACTATTCTGCAATAAAGTAATGTTTGTGTAGGTTTTTAAGTTGAAATGTGGATAATCATTCGTAGTAATGTGGGGGTTTTGTTAATTACCAGACACTTCAGGTTCACAAAACTACATTTGATAAAAATATTACGACCAGAAGGGAAGATGTAAGACTCGAGCATGGAAGCTATGGAAAGAAGCTTTTGCCGGATGGTAAGTATTTAATGGAAGTTAAGATAAGCGGCGCTGTTCCGCTGTGGTTTACTAAGATAATATCAGGACTTAATGTTTACCCGATATCGTTTTCTAAGTATGGTACTGAATTTAAGCAGTATGTCCTTACGAATTACGAGAGCGAGCAGAAGCAGTTCATAGATGAGTTAAGAGTAAGGAATGGTAATCTCAATATTACAATGGGTACGATGCCAAAT
Source organism: Eubacterium sp. AM46-8 (assembly GCF_003466705.1). Classification (NCBI taxonomy): domain Bacteria; kingdom Bacillati; phylum Bacillota; class Clostridia; order Eubacteriales; family Eubacteriaceae; genus Eubacterium; species Eubacterium sp. AM46-8. Next base: position 49,006 of record NZ_QSEU01000009.1, on the reverse strand, counting down.
TCGGATGGCGGAAACCTTAATTAATATATATATCTTAAGCAAAGGCTGTCCGGGCAAATACACGCCGTCCGGGCGGCCTTTTTACAATTTTTTTACAATATTTTTTATGTTAAATACTTGTATAATTCGCTTATTTATTATATTATAGTCAATATACGAAAGGGCGTGGTAGATATGGTAGATAACAACACTCAATTTTTTAAGACTCAACCAGAGAAGACAATTTCCGTAGAAGGCATACTTGAGCAGGTATATCTTGCTCTTAAAGAGAAGGGGTACAATCCGGTTAACCAGATAGTTGGATATATTATGTCTGGTGATCCAACATATATTACAAGTCACAATAATGCAAGAAGTCTTATTATGAAGGCAGAGAGAGATGAACTTGTAGAAGAAGTTGTAAGATACTTTATAGAAGGTAAAGGCTTATAGTATGAGAATTATAGGCTTAGATGTCGGAACGAAGACTGTGGGAGTTGCCTTAAGTGATCCACTTGGGATAACTGCACAGCCTTTCGAGACGATAACAAGAAAAGATAATAACAAGTTACGAAGAACTTATGCCAGGATAGAGCAGATTATATCTGAGTATGATGTAACTGAAATCGTGGTTGGTTATCCTAAGAACATGGACGATACTATTGGGGAAAGAGCGAAAGCTTGTGAAGAATTTGCAGCAGCACTGGAGAGACGTACAGGATTACCTGTTACACTGTGGGATGAGAGACTTACTACAGTTGAAGCAGATGAAGTCCTTGAAGAATGCGGGGTAAAGCGAGAGAACCGCAAGACGGTTATTGATCAGATTGCCGCTGTTTTTATTTTGCGTGGATATATGGAAGCTAAGCAGAAGAAGTAGAATTTTGGAGGATTTGTTTTTCATGGAAAGGCTTGAATTTATTGACGATAACGGTGAGAAGACACAATTTTATGTGATTGAAGAAACTAGAATTAATGGAATTAATTATCTGCTCGTATCAGAATCAGATGATGAGAATGAAGAATCAGAAGCTTATATTCTTAAGGATACATCTGATGCGGCAAGTGAAGAGGCTGTTTATGAGTTTGTTGAAGAAGACAGTGAGCTTGAAGCGGTGGGCAAGGTGTTTTCTGAGTTAATGGATGATGATGTTGAACTTAAATAAGGTGTGAGCCTTATTCATATTTTATATTTTATTTTTATTATGAGGTGTTTATGAAAAAAGCAGAGAATGCGTCTGTCAAGATTATACCTTTGGGAGGTCTTGAGCAGATAGGAATGAACATTACTGCCATTGAATATGATGACAGTATTGTTGTTGTGGATTGTGGTTTATCTTTCCCAGAGGAAGATATGCTTGGTATTGATCTGGTTATACCGGATGTTACTTATCTTAAGGAGAATCTTGACAAGGTTAAAGGATTCGTTATAACTCATGGACATGAGGATCATATCGGAGCTATTCCTTATGTGCTGAAGGATATTAATGTTCCAATATATGCAACAAAGCTTACTATGGGACTTATTGAGTCAAAGCTTAAGGAACATAATATGTTAAAGGCGGTTAAGAGAAAGGTTGTCAGATATGGACAGTCTGTAACTCTTGGTGATTTCAGGGTTGAGTTCATAAGAACTAACCATAGTATTGCAGATGCAGCAGCACTTGCTATATATTCTCCAGCCGGCATTATTGTTCATACTGGAGATTTTAAGGTTGATTATACACCTGTATATGGTGACCCAATTGATCTTCAGAGATTAGGCGAACTTGGAAAGAAGGGTGTACTTGCACTTATGTGTGACAGTACTAATGCTTTAAGACCTGGTTTTACTATGTCAGAAAGAACTGTTGGTGCTACATTTGAAAAGATATTTAATGATAATAAGAACAGCAGAATAATCATAGCTACATTTGCATCTAATGTTGACAGAGTGCAGCAGATTATTAATTCAGCGGTTAAGTATGGAAGAAAGGTCTGCGTTGAAGGCCGAAGCATGGTTAATATCATTGAGGTTGCAGAGGATCTGGATTACCTTAAGATTCCGGACGGAACTCTTATTGAGACAGACGAGATGAAGAATTATACACCTGAGCAGATTGTTCTTATTACAACCGGTAGTCAGGGTGAGTCTATGGCTGCTCTTTCAAGAATGGCAGCTAACCTTCACAGAAAGGTATCTATCCAGCCGGGCGACTGCGTAGTATTTTCATCAACTCCTATACCTGGTAATGAGAAGTCAGTAGCCAAGGTTATTAATGAGCTTGGTATGAAAGGAGCTAAGGTTATATTCCAGGATACACATGTATCAGGACATGCATGTCAGGAAGAGATTAAGCTTATATATTCTCTTGTTAAGCCTAAGTATTCTATTCCTGTCCATGGCGAATACAGACACCTTGTTGCGCAGAGAGATGTTGTTATGTCACTTGGATACGACAAGGATCATGTTATTATTGCGAAGTCTGGAGATGTACTTGAGCTTAATGATGAGCATGCACAGGTTGTTGACCATGTGCAGACAGGAGCTATTTTTGTTGATGGACTTGGCGTAGGTGATGTAGGAAATATTGTATTAAGAGACAGACAGAACCTTGCAGAGAATGGTATTATTATTGTTGTTCTTACACTTGAGAAATATACTGGACAGCTTATAGCCGGTCCGGATATTGTTACAAGAGGTTTTGTGTATGTAAGAGAGGCTGAAGAGCTTCTTGATGAAGCAAGAGCAATTGTGTCTGATTCAGTAGACAGATGCCTTGATAAGAACATTACTGACTGGAGTAAGATTAAGAATATTATTAAGGACGATTTAAGTGAGTATCTCTGGAAGAAGATTAAGAGAAATCCAGTGATACTTCCAATTATTATGGAAGCTCAGGTTTAATCTATGCGTAGGATTGATGAACTTAAGAAGGAAATCATTCATGAGATTCTTAATAGTGAAGAATACAGGGAATATAGAAGACTGCAGAATGAGATTGACAGAATACCAGATCTTAAGAGACAGATTGATGAATTCAGAATGAAAAATTTCATGCTGCAGAACTCGCCTGATGGACAGAATTTATTTGAGGCGATGGAAAATCTTAATAAAGAATATGCGGATATGAGGAATCAGGATATAGTTAACAGATATCTTATGACAGAAATCACATTTTGCAGATATATGAGTGATATATTCAAGGATATAGCAGAGGTGATAGACGTAGACCTTGATTTTTTAGGGTGAATCATATATAGTGTAGCTTATTAAGGAAGAGGAGATGCAGGTTTTATGAGCAATAAATCAATCAGAATGCTGATATCAGTATCACTGAATGTATTAATAATTGTACTAGGAATATATCTTGTATTTATCGCTGGAAGCAGGGCATATTCATTTGGTGAGAAAGTATTTAACGAGCAGTCAGTTGATTCAGAAGATAATGCCCGTACAGTTGAAGTTACTATAACAACAGATATACAGCCTAAGAAACTTGCAGAACTTCTTTATGATAAGGGACTTGTGAGTGATAAGACAATAGCGTTTTTCCAGATTCAGTTCTCAGATTATAAGGGAAAGTTTGTTGGTGGAACCTATGAGCTTAACACGGGAATGACACCTACCGAGATTATGCAAGTTCTGGCACAGTCAGACAGTGAGGAAGAATAAATAACATAATTGTAAGGGGAATATATGATAGTCAATGAAAGAGTAGTTGCCTATATTAATTCTCTTGATTGTGGTAATTCTGATATATGTAATACAATTGAAAAAGAAGCGATTGCGGATGAAGTCCCAATCATTAGAAAAGAGATGGGTAATTTGCTGAAGGTGCTGTTACAGCTTGTACAACCTGAAAGAATTCTGGAAGTTGGAACAGCAGTAGGTTACTCATCTATTCTTATGAGTGAGAATATGCCACATAATTGCACGATTACTACAATAGAGAATTATGATAAAAGGATACCGGTTGCGAAGAACAATTTTAAGAGAGCTGGCAAAGAGGATGTAATTACACTCATAGAAGGTGATGCCCTTGAAGTGCTAAAGACTCTTGATGGCCCATATGATTTTATATTCATGGACGCAGCTAAAGGACAGTATATTAATTATCTTCCTGATATTAAGAGAGTCCTTAGAAAAGGTGGACTTCTTATATCGGATAATATTCTGCAGGAGGGTGAGATAGTCGAATCCCGTTATGCAGTTACAAGAAGGAACAGAACAATTCATACAAGAATACGGGAGTATGTGTATGAGCTTACTCATACAAAGGATTTTGTGACATCAATTGTTCCTATCGGCGATGGAATTACACTCAGTGTAAAACAGTAAAATGCAGCGCAAAAGCAGCGCAGAAATGAGGATAATATGGCAGGACATATGTATAATGGCAGGGAGACAGAACTTCTCATACCAGCAAGCAGTCTTGAAGTTTTAAAGATAGCAGTAATATTCGGTGCAGATGCCGTATATATCGGTGGTGAAGCATTTGGATTAAGAGCTAAGGCTAAGAATTTTTCAATAGAAGATATGAAAGAGGGCGTTAAGTTCGCCCATGAAAGAAATGTCAAGGTATACGTTACAGCTAATATTCTGGCACATAACTATGACCTTGAGGGCGCAAGAGCTTACTTTGAGGAACTTAAGGAAGTAGGACCTGACGCGCTTATTATATCTGATCCGGGAATGTTCACAATAGCAAAGGAAGTGCTTCCTGATACAGATATCCATATCAGTACACAGGCTAACAATACTAACTATATGACATATAATTTCTGGTGGAACCAGGGTGCAAAGCGAGTGGTTTCAGCAAGAGAATTATCGCTTGAGGAGATTAAGGAGATAAGAGCACATATCCCTGAAGAGATGGAGATTGAGACATTCATGCATGGTGCAATGTGTATATCTTATTCGGGCAGATGCCTGTTATCAAGCTTCCTTGCAGGAAGAGACGCTAACAGGGGAGCATGTACACATCCATGCCGCTGGAAATATGCTGTTGTTGAGGAGAACAGACCGGGACAGTACATGCCTGTATACGAGAATGAGAGAGGAACATATATATTTAACTCTAAGGATTTATGCATGATAGAGCATATTCCAGAAATGGTAAGCTCAGGCATCGATTCATTTAAGATAGAAGGCCGTATGAAGACAGCTCTGTATGTTGCAACTGTTGCAAGAACTTATAGACTTGCTATTGATGATTTCATAGAAGACCCTGAGAAGTATAAGGCCAGAATCCCATTCTATAAGAGCGAGATAAGCAAATGTACTTACAGACAGTACACAACAGGCTTCTTCTTTGGAAAGCCGGACGAGAATACACAGATATATGACAGCAACACATATATCAGGGAATACACATATCTTGGTATCGTAGGAGATGCTAACGAGCAGGGACTTTACCATATTGAGCAGCGTAACAAGTTCTCAGTTGGCGAGACAATTGAGGTTATGAAGCCGGACGGACAGAATATAGAAGTTACAGTCAAGCGTATTGTTGACGAGAATGGAAAGGACATGGAGAGCTGTCCACATCCTAAGCAGAACCTCTATATTGACTTAGGAATCCAGCTTGATAAGTATGATATCTTAAGACGCCAGGAAGAAGAGACAGAAGTTAACAGTTAAATTAAAGAGACAGTTGGATAGGCAATTAAAGGCACCTTTACACATATTATATATAAAAATGTGTAGGGGTGCCTTTTTGAAAACATTTGAAAAACCGTTATCGGCACAGGAAGAGAAAGAACTGCTGATAGAATTACACAATGGCAATAGTGCGGCACGCAATGTTCTTATAGAAAAGAACATGCGTCTGGTTGCTCATATAGTGAAAAAATATACCTCTACGGAACGTGATTACATTAATGAAGATCTGATTTCAGTGGGAACAATAGGTCTTATAAAGGCTGTTGATTCATTTGACATAGAAAGAAACGTAAGATTTGCCACATATGCTGCCAAATGTATAGACAACGAGATTCTTATGCTTTTCCGTCAGGATAAAAAGAAAGAACGGGAAGTGTCGCTGAACGAGCCTATAGGAAAGGACAAAGAAGGAAATGAGATAAGCCTTAAGGATATTATCGTAGAGGATTCGGAGAAGAAACAGCCAGATGCTGTAGAAGATTATATGTTTTATGAGCAGATTAAGTGTATATATGGTAATATAAAAAAGGTGCTTGCACCAAGAGAGATAGAGATATTAAAATACAGGTATGGGCTTTTTGGTGCAAAAGAATGTACACAGAATGAGCTTGCTGACAGACTTGGTATAAGCAGGAGTTATGTGAGCAGGATAGAGAAAAAGGCACTTGGCAAATTGAGAGGAGTGCTTATAGAGCGGAAATTAATGTAACAGGAGACAACATTTATATTACAATATAGTCAGGAGGACAGGTCATGGAGATTACAGATGCTAAAGTAATAGCTGAAAGATTATCTAAGGTAAGAGACATTATGAAGACAGAATGCGTTGATATATATGTGGTTGTTACAGGTGACTATCATATATCAGAGTATGCCGGTGATTACTTTAAAGAAAGAGAATTTATTACAGGATTCACAGGCTCAGCAGGAACTGCTGTAATAACACAGAATGATGCAAGGCTTTTCACTGACGGAAGATATTTCGTGCAGGCTGAAAAGCAGATAGAAGGGACAGGCTTTTCACTTATGAGAGTTGGTGCACCGGGCGTTATGAATGTGATTCAGTACTGTGAGAGTATAGTTAAAGATGGAATGCGTATGGGATTTGATGGAAGAACCATGCCGGCAGAAGAAGGAATTGAGCTGTCTGATATATGTAAAAAAGCAGGAGCTGGCTGTTTGTATGATTTTGATGCAATTGAGAATATATATGAGGACAGGGCAGCGTTTCCACACAGCAAAGCATTTTATCTTGATGAAGAGTACTCAGGAGAAAGCATAGAAAGCAAGCTTACACGCATAAGAAAGTACATGGATAATAAAAATGCTGATGTACATATTATGGCAACTCTTGACGACATATGCTGGACATTTAACATAAGGGGACGCGATGTTGAGTGTAACCCTGTAATTATGGCGTATTCAGTGATAACTAAGGATGAAGCATACATATATACAGATAAGGACAGGTTTGATGATAAGACGCTGGCAAAATTCGGGGAAGCATGTGTGAAGGTGCTGCCATATGACAGCATATATGGAGACATTACCAGAATGAATGGAAAAGTACTTATTGATAAGAAACGTGTGAATATGCGTATATATGAGCTTATACAGTCTGGAATAGATGTGAAAGCAGTACTGTCTGACAATCCTGCAATGCTTTTTAAGGCAATAAAGAATGAGACAGAGATAAGGAATCTGTACAGCGTACATGTTGACGATGGCGTTGCTGTAACAAAATTTATATTCTGGCTTAAGAAAAATGTAGCTTCAGGTAATATAACAGAAGCAGCTGCAGCGGCATATCTTGATAATTTAAGAAGCAATATAAAAGATTACATAGAACTAAGCTTTGACACAATCAGTGCGTATAATGCCAATGCAGCAATGATGCATTACCATGCAGATGAAACTAATGCTGTGGTGTTAAAGCCAGAGGGTATGCTGCTTGTGGATTCAGGCGGACAGTATATGCGTGGAACAACTGATATAACAAGAACAATAGCACTTGGACCTGTTACCGACAAGATGAAGATGTACTACACGCTTACACTTAAAGGCATGTTAAGCCTGGCAAATGCAAAGTTTCTGAAAGGCTGTAACGGTTTCAGTCTTGATATTCTTGCCAGAGCACCACTGTGGAATGTCGGAATGGACTACCGCTGCGGAACAGGTCATGGCATAGGATACCTTTTAAATGTGCATGAGAGTCCTAATGGATTTCGATGGAAGCACAATCCGGGAAAGAATGATCTTGCAGTTATAGAAGAAGGTATGGTTACCTCAGATGAGCCAGGTGTATACATTGAGGGTGAGTTCGGAATAAGAATTGAAAATGAAATAGTATGCCAGAAAGACTTCGACAATGAATATGGCACATTTTTAAAGTTTGACATGCTTACTGTTGTTCCAATAGACTTAGAACTTGTTGATGTTAATTATCTTGATTCTGTGGATACTGAGAGACTGAACAATTATCAGGAAAGAGTATATAAGACGCTTGAAACGTATTTTGAAGGTGAAGAAAAGGTTATGTTAAGAGAGGCAACAAGACCAGTAGGAGTGTAATATGGAATTAAAAGAATTTTCACATAAGGGTGAAGTTATTGAGAAAGAGATTAAGAAAGAGTTCAGGTTCATGGGGCGTACAATTAAGAAACGCAGGGTTGGACTTCTTATCGCAGCAATCGGAGTAATAGCAGCAATGGTTGTAGCACTTTTTATCCGTTCACAAAGGTTTGATGTGTGGGATTATGTCACAATAAACTATAATGGTGCTAACGGCTATGCAAGCCCGGAATTCACGCTTAACAAAGACAAGCTATACAAAGAACTTATGGGAAAAAGCAATGACTCAGACAAGTCATACAATGTTAAAATGCTTATTGCATCGATAGACATATCTTCAGAGGCAGCAGATGTTTCTAACGGTGATACATATAAGGTAAGACTTGATGCTGACAAAAAATATGAGGATGCTGTCGGGATAAGTATAAGCAGTGGTAATAAAAAGATAAAGGCATCGGGAATATCTAAGGGAACATCTGTTGAACTGTTTGACAGGCTGGATGTTATGTTTACAGGGGTAAGTCCGGAGGCTAACGTTGTCATAACCAACAATTGGGATGATGAGTACCTCGCAGGTCTTACGTTTACTGCAGACAAGAAGAATAATATAAGTTATGGCGAATCAGTTAAGATAACATGTAATGCATCATATGAAGAGATTGCGAGACATGGATTCCTTGCACAGAATATGGAGGCTTCATATAGTGCAGACAAGCTGCCAGGATATATCGACGATGTGTCTAAGATAGACAGGAGCGTTATAGAGCAGGTGGGCAAAGAAGTGCTTGATACAATTACGGCTGAAACAGCAGATACAACATTTCACATGCTGTATAAGGCAACAAAGGATACTTCATATCTGTACCACATTAATGAGGAAACAGCCAGCGCTGCGAAGATTGTCTCAACATATTTCCTTTCAAGAAAGGGAACTGCCGGAGATAACAATAACTACGTATACATAATTGCCCAGGCAACAATATCAGATTCGGAAGACAGCAAAACTGTCTACTTCGCATTTTCATACAGCAATACATATCAAAATGTTGATGGCACATTTGACATGAACCACGATAATGAAAGTAAGAGATACATATGCAGCACTGATTATGATGCTCTGTACAATGAGTGTATCGGCAGCAAGAGTGAAAATTATACTATAAAAGAGGTTAAATAGCTATTTGTATAATGTATTCTGTTGTGATATAATCTATTTATTAATGCGCTAATAGCAGGGGGGATTAGCCTGCGGAAAGAGGTTGAAGGTGAATTACAGAAAGAAAGTTAGATTGGGTGATGTTCTTGTTAAGAAGGGAATTATAGATGAGAACCAGTTACAGACTGCACTTTCAAGACAGAGAGAGCAGGGTAAGATGCTCGGTGAGATGGTTATAGCATTGGGATATGCTAACCAGAGAGATATTAATGAGGCACTTTGTGACAGTCTTGGAATTGATTATGTTGATATGAGAGAGACAGAAGTAAGTGACGATGTTCTTTCTATGCTTGATGAGAGTATTATGAGAAAATATACTCTTGTTCCGTTAGGTGATGCACCGGATAATCCAGGTGCTATAAGAGTTGCGATGGCAGATCCTACTAACATTCTTGCTATGGATGATATCAACATTGTAACTGGAAAGCAGGTTGTTCCGGTTCTTGCTAATGCTACAGATATCAATGCATTTTTTGATAAGGCGTTCGGACAGAAACAGGCACAGAGTATTGTTGACCTGTATAAGAAAGAGCAGGGCGAGACTGTAAGGGAAGAGACTAAGGAAGATAAGGCAAGACGAGAAGAGATAGAAAATGCTCCTATCGTTCAGCTCATTAACAGTGTTATTGAGCAGGCTGTACGACAGAGAGCTTCCGATATACATATTGAGCCAATGGAGAAGAGTATCCGTGTAAGGTACAGAATTGATGGTAATCTCCGTGAAATTATTGATTATGATAATACGCTTCTTGGTGCTATTACAACCCGTATCAAGATTATGTCGGGAATGGATATCTCTGAGAAGAGAAAGCCACAGGATGGACGTATTACCATTAATGTTGATAGAAGAGAGTACGATATCCGAGTATCTAACCTTCCTACAGTATATGGCGAGAAGTGCGTTATGCGAATTGCTTCCAAGGAAGGCTTCAACATTGATAAATCAAAGCTTGGACTTACACCAGCGGATCTTAAGGTATTTGATGATATTTTAAAGAATCCACATGGAATCATCCTTGTAACAGGACCTACAGGTTCTGGTAAGTCTACAACACTTTATACAGCTTTAAGTGAACTTAATACAGAAGATGTTAATATCATAACTGTTGAAGACCCAGTCGAGGCTAACATTGATGGTATCAATCAGGTTCAGGTTAATAACAAAGCCAACCTTACATTTGCAACTGCCTTAAGATCAATCTTACGACAGGATCCGGATATTATCATGATCGGTGAGATCCGAGATGGTGAGACAGCCGAGATTGCGGTACGAGCTTCTATCACAGGTCACCTTGTTGTCAGTACACTGCATACTAACAGCACAGCAAGTTCTGTCGCTCGTCTTGAGGATATGGGTATTGAGTCATACCTGATTGCTGATTCACTTGTTGGTATTATCGCCCAGCGACTTGTAAGAAAGCTGTGCGACTGCAAGATGCCTAAGGAAGCAACTGCATCAGAGAAGCATATGCTTGGACTTAATCCTGATGAACCATATACAATATATGAGCCATGTGGCTGTAAGCTGTGTAATGGAACAGGATACTATGGACGACTCGGTATATATGAGATTATGAAGATAACTCCACCAATTAAGAGACTTATCTCAAAACATGCTGGAGCAGAAGAAATTAAGAACCAGGCTATAAAAGAAGGAATGAATACTCTTAAGATGGCTGCTATCAATGCAGTTAAACAGGGGGTAACAACAATAGCTGAGATGGTAAGGGCTACATATGAGGCAGAGGAAGATGACTCGCAGCCTAATCCTAATGCAGCTAAAGCGTCAGGTTCAGATATAGAACACATTGAACTTGAACAGATTAATTAATAAACAATACAATGTAACAATACAATGGGGGCAAAAATGTTATTTACAATTGAAGAATTACTAACTATAGCGAAAGAAAAGAAAGCGAGTGATGTCCATGTGACAGTTGGACTTCCACCAAGAATCAGAATTAATGGAGAGCTTGTTGATCTTGATTATCCTAAGATGACACCGGCTGACTGTGAAGAACTGATTCTGTCCATAATGGATGAAAGGCAGAAGGAGCTGTTTAAGGACAGGGGCGAACTCGATTTCTCTTTCTCGTCCCCTAATGTAGGAAGATACAGAGTTAACGTATTCAGGCAGAGAGGTTCAGTTGCGTGTGCAATGCGAGTTGTAGGAACAGTTATCCCTAAGCCGGAAAGTCTTGGAGTTCCTAAGTCAGTTATAGAATTATATGCCAAGAAGAGAGGACTTGTTCTTGTAACAGGACCTACAGGTTCCGGTAAATCTACAACACTTGCTTCTCTGATTGACAGAATCAATGACAATCGTAATGCACATGTAATAACATTGGAAGATCCTATTGAGTACCTTCATACTCACAGAAAGGCTATGATTAACCAGAGAGAAATTGGGCTTGATACACATTCATATGCTGATGCACTCCGTGCAGCACTGCGAGAAGATCCTGATGTAATTCTTGTAGGAGAGATGCGAGACTTAGAGACTATCTCAACAGCCATAACGGCAGCAGAGACAGGACATCTTGTATTCTCGACACTGCATACAATCGGTGCGGCCGCAACAATTGACCGTATCATCGATGTATTCCCTCCACATCAGCAGCAGCAGATAAGAATCCAGCTTGCTGTAGTACTTGAAGCTGTTATATCACAGCAGCTCATCCCTACAGCTGACAAGCATGGTCGAGTAGCTGCATTTGAAGTAATGCACGGAACAATTCCAATCAAGAACCTTATTCGAGAGGCTAAAACATACCAGATATCAAGTGTTCTCCAGACAGCAAGAAAAGAAGGTATGCTTTCGATGGATGACGCGCTGCTTGACCTTTATAACAAAGGCCTTATCAACGCAGAGAACGCAATAGGTTATGCACAGGATGTTAACTATGTTGCTAAGAGAGTTAATCAGTTCTTCTAAAACTAATTGATTCTTCTGAATATAAAGTAAGTAAAGCAATGTTGGTAGTGATATACCAGCATTGCTTTTTTGCTGTCAGGGCAAGGTCTTGATTGCGGGGGATTTGGATGTTGAACATTGAAGTCTGTCATATTGGACGTTATGGCGGCGGGAAGATGTGCGGAAGTCCAATTCCAGGATTACATCGCGTGAAATTGGACGTTGAAGCAGTGGGAAAGCATGTGGAAGTCCAAAAGAGACGAGTCAGTCTGTCAGATTGGACGTTAAAGTGGTGGGAAAGCATGTGGAAGTCCAAAAGGGAAGCTACAGTCTGTCAGATTGGACATTAGAGCGGCGGGAGGCATGCAGGAAGTCCAAAAGGGGAGCCACAGTCTGTCAGATTGGACGTTAGAGCGGCGGGAAAGCATGTGGAAGTCCAAAATCGTAATGAAAAAACACAAAATTGGACTTCCACCGTGCACACACCCCACGAAAACGTCCAATCCCCAAGTAGTTTGCACATCATGCTGGATTCCCAAGATACCCCCGTGATGATAAATAACACCCCACCAACACAATTTCAAAACAATAATTACAAAACAATTGACATACCTAAATAAAAGTGATATTAATATATTAAAAGAATTGCAGATGGAAATCTTTTATCTTAAGCAATGCACACGGATACACAATTATCCGGCGTCCATTGCCTATCAGGACTGAATAATCATTCAGACTACCCAGCAAGACACAATTAAATAAAGCAGGCTTGTATTAGATATCCGTTAATGCTAATATACTATACATAGAGACCCAATTATTAGTACAAGTGTATAAAATGCGCGTGGATATCAGCCTGCAAGCGAGAAAGAGGAGGATATCTATGGCAGAGAAAAAAGACAAAGTAGCAGTTAAATACAAGGATAATGTATTCTGCATGCTGTACAGGAACAAGAAAAACCTGCTTGAACTGTATAACGCACTTAACGATTCCAATTACACAAATGTGGATGATCTGGAAGTGACGACATTAAAAGACGGTTCGTATATGAAGTACAAGAACGATGCCTCGTTTGTGCTGAATATGAGCCTGTATATGTTCGAACAGCAATCCAGCAAGAACGAAAACATGCCACTGCGCTTCCTGCATTATCTGTCAGATGTGTATAGGGAAATGTTTGGAAACGAGCTGCTTCACCGAAAAACAATGATGAAGATTCCAGTGCCGTACTTCGTAACATTCTACAATGGTAAAGAAAAGTGGGACAGAGACAAGCTCACACTTGCTGAAATGTTCGAAAAGCATGTGGATAATCCGCAGATTGACCTTCAAGTAAAAGTTATAGACATCAATGGAGATGCAGAAATCCTTAATAAATGCAAGAGCCTTCGCGATTACATGACATTCGTTGAAAAAGTAAGAAAAAAGACAGACAACGAAAAAATAAATGTCAGAGAAGCAGTAATACAGGCGATAGACGAATGCATAGAAGAAAATATACTTGTCGATTTCTTTAAAGAGCACAGAGAGGAGATTGTAGAAGTGAGTATATATGACTATGAAGAGGAAAAAGTGAGAAAGACCTTGGCTGATGAAGCGCGAGAGGAAGGTTTAGCTGAAGGAATTAAGGAAGGGATTGAAAAAGGAATTGAGAAAGGAATTGAGAAAGGAATTGAAGAAGGCGAAATATTAACCAAAATCAACCAGATTATGAAGAAAGTGAGAAAATCCAAGTCTCTCCCAACAATAGCCTCAGAACTTGAGGAGGAAGAAGCTGACATCAAACCAATCTATGATGCAGTAGTGGCGTCAGCACCAGATTATGATATAGAAGAAATCAAAGCAAAATTGAATATGTAAGATAAAAGCAATGCCGGTAGTAACATACTGGCGTTGCTTTTTTTGTATAAATGCGTCTAATAACAGATGCCTAGTAAAAATGACTTATCAATCACGGCAACTTCTAACTTTGGTCTTCCAAAAGCTATCCACCCGTGAAAACGACCAAACGCCATATCAAGCTGCAAAGACAAAAGATGAATAAATCCCCTACTTTTAGTATGTAGTCAATAAGTACTACTTTGTGGTATATATGTGAAGTGGATAATTATGTGGCAATAGTAATTTAATGACTAATTAATTGTTTGTTAATTTTGATAAAATTATTGTCATAAATTGGACGGTGTGTTATACTAAACGCACAAATTTGATTCTACTTGGAATGGGGAGTGTGATATGGAAACATTTTCATACAAAGCGGTAGACGCTTCGGGAAAAGATGTTAAAGGAGCTGTGGAAGCCGAGAGCAGGGATGAAGCAGCCAGAAAGATAAAGGAACAGGGATTCACACCTGTGTCAATTGGAAAACAGGGGGCACTTGATAAGGATGTGAATGTATCTTTTTTAGGTAAAAAGAAGATACCAGCCAGAGATATGAGTGTATTCTGCAGACAGTTTGCAAGTATTCTTAAAGCGGGTGTCAGTGTAATCAATGCTTTGGAGATGCTTTCTGAACAGACAGAGAATAAGAAGCTACAGGAAGCAATTAAGAGAACACAGGACAGCGTAGAGAAAGGCGAGACTCTTTCGGATTCTATGAAACAGAATGAAGAGTTTCCAAGTATTCTCGTGGATATGGTTAAAGCAGGTGAGGCATCAGGTAGCTTGGAGAATTCTCTTACAAGAATGGCTATACAGTTCGAGAAGGATGCCAAGTTAAAGGGTGTTGTTAAGAAAGCAATGATGTATCCAATAGTTCTTCTGTGCGTAATGATTGGTGTAATTATTGTAATGCTTACATTCGTTATACCAAGCTTTATGACAATGTTCGAAGACCTTGACAGTGAACTGCCGGTTACAACTAAAGCGATTCTTGCGATGAGTAACAGTCTTAAGCATTACTGGTTCATATACATAATTGTTATTGCAGGAATTGTAGTAGGACTTCAGTTATATAAGAGAACTGATGCAGGAAGACATAACCTTGATAAATTAAAGTTAAAGATTCCGGTATTCGGATTGTTACAGACTAAGTCAGCATGTGCTTCATTTGCAAGAACGATGAGTACATTGTTGCAGGCAGGTATGCCTATGATTGATGCACTTGAGATATCAGCTTCGACTATGAAGAATGTATTAT
This sequence comes from Eubacterium sp. AM46-8, assembly GCF_003466705.1. Lineage (NCBI taxonomy): Bacteria > Bacillati > Bacillota > Clostridia > Eubacteriales > Eubacteriaceae > Eubacterium > Eubacterium sp. AM46-8. Next base: position 33,542 of record NZ_QSEU01000009.1, on the reverse strand, counting down.
TCTACGATGGACTGGAAAAGGTTAAGAATGGTGTGTCACTTGGTTTACCGTTATCTAACCAGTTAAAGTCCACGGGATTGTTTCCACCTATGGTCGTACATATGGTCGGTATCGGTGAGGAGACAGGTAATGTTGAGGAGATGTTAACTAACTCAGCAGTATATTATGAGGAAGAAGTAGAAGTTCAGACACAGACTCTTACTTCTCTTATGGAACCAATTATTATAGTACTTATGGCGTTAGTAGTAGTAATGCTTATACTTGCAATCTACCAGCCAATGATTCAGCTCTATAATACACTGGGCAATTCTTAATTAAGTATATACAATCTGATAGTCAGGTCGCTTATGATATCAGATTTATATAAATATATTTCAAAAGGGAGATATGAAACATGAAAAAAACACAGAAAAAATTAGGTAACAAAGGTTTCTCTTTAGTAGAGCTTATCGTAGTTATTGCCATTATGGCAGTACTTGTTGGTGTATTAGCTCCAACACTTATTAGAAACGTTGAGAAGTCAAGAGAGTCAACAGATCTTCAGAATCTTGATTCAATCAGACAGTCAGTTGTAACAGCAGTTTCAACAGAAGCAGTAGCAAAAGAATTGGATACAACAAATGGAAATGTTGTTGCATATGCTGATATAAAATCAGATGCAACAGGTTTAGCTAAAGCTTTATATGATGAAATGAATGAAGATAGTACACTCGGTGTTACTATGAAATCAGCAGCTGCATCAAAGTCTGCCAATTCAATTCAGATTAAGATTACAAGCAACGGAAAGGTTTCAGTAGGAGTATATACAGTTGCTCCAACAACATCTACAGATGGTACTATTGTATCTTGTGCTAGAACAAAGTCAACTGACTTTATTTCACAGTAATAACTAATTAAAGAGGACAACGTTAATGCAATACGAATTACCACTGTACTTCATTATCTTTCTATACGGTACCGTATTCGGAAGTTTTTTGAACGTACTGATTTACAGATTACCATTAAAAGAGAATATAGCTACAGAACATTCGCATTGTATGACATGTGGCGAGAAAATTCAGTGGTATGATCTCATACCACTGGTAAGCTACATAATACTTGGTGGAAAATGTAGACACTGTAAGACAAAGATATCACCGCAGTATCCAATCATTGAAGCGACCAATGGGATTGCATATGTGATAATCTTTATTGTGAACGGATTCAATCCATTAAGCATATTGATGTGCTTTGCATTTTCGATATTTCTTGTTATTTCAGTCATTGACTGGAGAACTTTCGAGATACCATTTTCGCTTAATGTGGCAATCGGTGTCTTGGCAGTAATAAGAATCATACTTGATTACAAAAACCTATTAGACTATCTAATAGGGTTTTGTATTATAAGTGGATTCATGCTCATATGTCTGTATATCGGACGGGCAATTAAAGGAATTGACGCTTTCGGAGGTGGAGACATTAAGCTGATGGCGTTTGCAGGATTGTTCTTAGGATGGAAGTGCATTATCCTGGCATTTCTGATTGGCTGCATCTTGGGTGCAGTCATTCATTCCATCCGTATGAAGGTCACGAAAGCTGAGCATGTATTGGCTTTCGGACCATATCTGTGTGCAGGGCTTACAATAGCCATGCTTTTTGGTACGAATATAATTAACTGGTATCTTTCACTTATGGCGTTCTAAGCATGAGAGGAAGAACAGCGAATTTATATATATTTATTAACTAGAATGAATAGCTTATTATGTGGGGAGCTGGATAGGAGGATTTTATGGCTGCAGTTAAAGCCAAAGGTAAATTGGTAAGTATCGTTATTAATAACGAGTATATTAAGATATGTGAAATCACTAAAACAGGTAAGAATGTTATAGTTCATAAGACAGTAACAATACCTACTCCTGAAGGATGCTATGAGGATGGCATTCTTGAAAATATACCTAATCTTGCAAGTGCTATTAAAGCAGTAATGGATGAGCACAGATTTGCATCTAAAGATGTTGCATTTTCAATAAGTTCTCCTAGACTTGCTACTAAGGAAGTACTTATTCCTAATGTAAAGGGAGATAAAGTCGGTAAGATTGTACAGGCTAATGCAACAGAATATTTCCCGGTTAATATGGATGAGTATATTATCCAGCATACAATTCTTGAAAAAATAGAAGATTCAGGACAGGACAAGTTAAAGCTCATGGTAGCGGCGGTCCCTTCAGAAGTTGCTGAATCATACTATAATCTTGCTAAGACTTTAGGCTTCAAGATTGCATTTATCGATTATGTAGGTAACAGTACATATCAGATAATGAAGCAGCAGATTGGACCGGAAGTCAGTCTTGTTATTCAGGTAGAGAACGACAGTACAGTAATTAATATCTTCAAAGAAAATGTATTACAGCTCCAGAGAATGGTTCCATATGGTAAATCAATGCTTGTTAACGCAGTTATGGAAAGATATGAATTAAAATATGATGCTGCTACTGCAAAGCTTCAGAATGAAACACTTCTTCACTCAAGATTTGATGGAGATGAGGTTACAGAGTCATTAAGATATATGGCAAGTAATATCAACCGAGTTATTGACTACTATGTATCACGTAACAGAGTATCAATCCAGAAGGCTTACCTTATTGGACATTCAACAACAATCAAGGGCTTTGCAACGCTTCTTTCTAATGAACTTAATATGCCAATTGAGAAGGTTGAGAGACTTAAGAATATTGCACTGGACAAGAAAGCGTATGTTGAAGAGGCTACTCTTACAAGTTATGTAACTAACTTAGGTGCAGTTATTGATCCGGTTGATTTCGTTCCTAAGAGGATGATTGATTCAGGTGTAAAGAAAGAGAATACTAAGACTCTTGTTATCGCGCTTGCTGGTGCGGTTGTTGTAGCGGCAGCACTTGTACTTGTTCCTCTTGGAAGAGTTGTTGTGCTTAATGCTGAGATTTCTAAGCTTAATAAGAGTATAGACAAGCTTAGTTCAATTAACCAGGTTGTTAATGATTACTACAGTGCTAAAGACAAGTATAATGATGTACAGGCTTTTGCAGCACTTACAGCTGACAGTGATGATACATTACAGAATCTGATTGATTATATGGAAAAGAGTATTCCAAGTGATGTTGTTATCCAGAGTATTAATGTAGCATCAGGCGCTATATCAATAAGTGGTAAGGCTGACAGTAAGGCATCAGTTGCCAAGCTTATACAGCAGCTTCAGGCTAATTCATCTATTCTAAATGTAGATGTTCCTACAATCACAGAGAATAAAGATAATGCAGGTGCAACAGAAGTTACATTCTCATTATCATGTTCATACATTGGTGAAGCAACAACAACACAGAAGAATACAACTAAGTAGGGGGGTTAATCGATGGATAAGTTAAAAGGTATGTTAAAAATATCTGAAAGAGATAAAAAGTTACTGCTTATAGTTGCAGCTGCATTAATTGTAGTCCTTGCTTATTTCTTTGGATATCAGAATCTTTCATCACAGGCAGATACATTATCTACTAAGAAGTCATCATTAGAGGTAACGCAGCGAGACTTGAAAGAAAAGAACAATAATAAAGATAAATACATTTCAGATACAAGTAAGTATGAGAAGGAATACAATACTCTTATAACTAAGTATGATTCTGGAAGTACTCAGCCTAATACAATTAATTATTTTATTAAGACTGAGTCTGTAACAGGAACATGGGTACGAAGCCTGGCTTTATCGCCAACAACAGTTCTTTACAAGTTTGGACAGGTATCATCAAGTAATGTTAACGGTTCAAGTTCATATTCTTCTAATCTTGTTGGTTATAAGTCACTTATAAGTATTGCTTATGAAGGTGACTACAGCCAGTGGAAGAATTTTATTAAGTATATCAATACATATGCTAATAAGAGTACTATCGAGTCACTTTCGGCTTCATATAATGAGTCAACAGGTACTGTATCAGGTGCAGCTTCTATTGCACTTTATTCAATAGAGGGTGGCGACCGTAAGTTTACAGAACCATCATTTGATGTAAAGACCGGAACAGGTAATATATTTTCGTCAGGTAACTAATTGAAATATTTGGGAGAGGGATATGAGAGTAACAGATAAGAAAAGACAATTGAATAATTCTGGATTTTCATTGGTAGAAGTTCTTGTTGCAATTGTAATTCTGGCAATTATATCTCTACCAGTCTCAGTACATTTTCTAATGCTGCAAGAATTAATTCCAAGGCAAGAAGAACTGAGAATGCTAATACTGCTATCAATAATATAGTTGAGGAAGCCAAGATAACTCCATTGGAAGATTTGTTGAAGGGTAATGGTGAGTATACTTATACTAAGGTTGAACCTAAGAATTCCGAAGGTACGAGTGTAACTGAGCCATATTATATTGTAAAGACGAAAGGCGCAGAATATTATAACGGTGTTAATAACCAGAAGTTCTATATTAAGACAACATTTGATAAGAACAAATATACTGCCAAGACTACGGGAAATGCTAATTCAGCTAACGATATTAATTCATATGGTCTGTCAGTGTATACTGATATTAATTCGAATAATAACTATGTATATCGTGATGACAGTCTTGATAACAGTGCCAGAGAGCATTTCAAATCTCTTGTATATGGCAGTTATGATGAGAAACAGATAACTAAGAAAACTCTTATTAAGATAAGTCTTGAATATCTTAATGATGATAAGAGTGCTCCTACATATGTTCAGAAGATGTCAGTTAAGGTTACATATACATATGGCGGAGGTTCAAGCAGTTATGCTCCATATGAAAGTGAAACAACAATGAGAGATTATACATTCTCAGCCGAACTGGATGAGGATATTAATCCATCTAATAATAGTGGCAAATCAAGATATAATGTTGATAGTGCGTTAGAGAATAATGCCAAGAATCTGTATGTGTTCTATACACCTTTTAACAGCAGCGGTTCGCCAACAGGTACAGAGAATGAACAGTATGCTAAGGATGAGATAGAGATAAGATATGCAATGCCTACTTATTCTGGTGATGGAACTAAAGAGGTTGTATATAAGGATCTTAATGTATATATTCTTCAGCAGGAAAAGGTAGACAGCTCCAATAGCAGGATTGTTGTAGATGGAAATAATAAAGTCAAGCTTGCACGAGTGTATGGAAATTCAACAACACTTGAAGGTGTATCGCTAGCTGATAATAGTTCATTGAAAGATACTGTAAAGGTATACTCTACTATTAAAGGTGGTAATTCAACATGGAATTCCGGAGACACAACCAAGACATCAGATTCAATGTTCAGAATGACTGTTGAGGTATGGGCATGGTCAGAAGGAAAGGAAGACGATTATTATACCGAAAGTAACCGAATTGCCAGAGTAACAACAACAAAGGAAAATTAATTGGCTTAAGAATGGGAGATAGCATATGGGAAAGGGTTTATTTAGAAGAAAAAAGAATAATTCTGGTTCCACAATTGTAATAGTACTTTTAATGACATCTTTTGTGTTGATACTTGCAACATTGATTACTACTACAACAATGGTTAACTTGCGGATGAAGATTGCTGCGAGTCAGTCAACGAAATCATTCTATACAGCTGAGGAAGCTGTCGATGAGATATATGCTGCATTAGGAAAGACTTCAATGCAGTCTTTTAATAAAGCTTATGAAGAACAGTTAACCAAGCTTTTTAGTACGAGTGAAGTTAACGGTACTACAGTTGTAGTTGATAATAAGAAGGCTAATAAGAATCTACGAGAAGGTTATATATCCAATCTTATAGATTCATTTAGCATTACAAGATATAACCCTAAAGAAGTCGTTCCATATGAATGGAATGATACTACTGATGTTAAGGATTCGGAAAATCCTGAAAAGCAGACAGAAAGAGAGAAGTTTGTTGGTAAGCTTAATAGTTATATTGAAGGTGACGAGTCTGCATTAAATGTTAAGTCTATTAAGACATTAGCTATTGAAGTTGCAACAACCGGAATAATTGATAATTCGTCAGCAGGTGGAGCAACACAAGCTAATCTTCCTATATATACAGTTAAATTTACAGATTGTGTAGTTGAGTACAAAGATGACAAATCAGGAAATTATTCTTATATCACATTTGATGGTGCGGTAGGACTTCCTGATATATACGTTGATTTTAAGGATGAAGTTCCAGCGGGAACACTTTTCTTTAGTAATTTCTCATTAATAGGTAATGCCGGTATATCATTTAATGGTGTATCAGGAGTTAATATTAGTGGTAATGCATATGCAGGTGTTGGTGATAACACAAGTTCATCAAATGGATTCTATGTTAACGGTTCTAATATGACATTCAGTGGTAAATACCTTGTATGCGGCGGTAAGCTTAATATTAAGGATGCCAGCAATGTAACATTATCAGGCAATCAGGTATGGGCTGATAATATTGTTGTAGGAAGTTCTGACACAGTAACAATATCATCTCATGTATATGCTAATGATGATACAACTATAGAAGGTAATAATTCTGATGTAACATTTTCTTCATCATATGAAGGTTATGGAACAGGTAATAATAATGATTCGGCTGATAATAACAGTTCAGTTATAATTAATGGAGAAAGTTCTAACATAAAATTCTCCAGTGCATTAAGTAAACTTGTTATTGCAGGTAGAGCATATGTTGCTTACAGGGATTCAAGCGGCAACAAATATGATATATATCCTACAGGTGAGTCGTATTCGGTTAATATTAATCAGGAAATATATCTTATACCTCAAACACTGATAAGAAATGGTTCTAACCCATCTAAGTCAGATGATACTTCGTTCAGTGTTAAGATTACAGAAGATAATTTCTTCGGATATGATTTACTTGCAACCGATACACAGTATGTAAGCAAGGCTGTAAAGAACGAGGAGACAGGTAATATCGAGAAGTATTATTATTACTTCAATTTCAAAGATTCAGACAGCAGAAACAGATATGCTGAACTTATTAATGATAGCGATAAATTTGATGATTATATATCAGGATTTTCATCAGACAGAAAGAGAAAGGCAGTTGCACTGAGAGCAGAAATATTGAAATCAGTTGTTTCAACTAATTCAAAGATTGATCCTCCAACAGCAAAATCTAACAAGATTGTATTTGCTGACTCTTCTGACATTACTAATATGAGATTATATTTTGATACTACACGAAAAGACAGAATTAACAGATACGATGTATTCAGTAAGATTCTTATGCCATTAAGTAAGGAAGATGTACTCAATAGTGGAGAAATGAGTGCATTAACAACGTCTGCTGACAAATATCTTACAACGGCATCAGCTGAGTCTTATCTGAACAGTATGCAGGTCGGAACAGATATTAGTCACGGAATTGAGCTTAATAAATATGTTTCAAAGGATGTATTCTATAATGTTATTAATACAGATGGAAAGAATGGCTTTAATGACTTTACAAAGTATGTAACAGGTGATTCTAATAATGGAGCATTTTTAAAAATTGTTGATGGCAAGGTTGTTGTCGCTATTAATAACACGGTAGGAACAGTTATTATTACCCAGGAGTCAGAATTAAAAATGACAACAGATGGAAATGATATCAGGCTGACTATTCCAAGTACGATAGGTGGAATTATCGTATGCTCTGGTAATGTTGATCTTGAATGTGATTATAATGGAATACTTCTTAGTAATAAAGTTATTAGCGTTGGCAATAATTGCACCGTAAAGAATACATATTTCTCAGATGAAAAAGGTGAAAAATTCAAGAACTTTATTGAGAACAACAGAGAAAGCCTTAAGAAACAGATTCCTGGAACTGAACAGTACAAATATTTCGAGGATATCTTTAGATTCTGGAATGCAAGCAAGGAAGAGAGAGATGATGGCTCGCTTAATGTGGCAGATATGACATATAAGGATATGGTAACATTTAGTCAGTGGAGAAAGTATGAAGAAGAGTAAGATGTTTAGAAATGCAAAACAACTGGATAATAAAGGATTTTCATTACTTGAGTTACTTATTGTTATGGCAATAATAGTTGTTGTTTCTGTAGCGACAACTGTCAGTTTGTCAGTAATATCCAAGGGTAATGCCAAAAAAGTGAATAAGAATCTTTATTCTACACTTAGTTCTCTTAAGACAACAACAATGTCTAAGACAGGTGACTGGTATATGGAGGTAAAAAAGTCAGGAAACCAGTATGAAATCAATACATACAGGGTAACTGAGGTGAAAGATGCAGATGGGAAGGTTACAGGGACAGAAACTACTCTTGAGGAATCTTATAAATGCAGTTCATCAAGGATATCGATTGCTTATAAAACCAATCTGAAATCAGATGATACTGATACTATCAAGATAGATGACAATAATTCTATTAAGATTAGTTTCAGCAGATCAGATGGTTCATGCAACAAAGTAGAGTCTTCCGATGGAACTAATCTGTTGGATAGTACTAAATATGGTAACAAAGGTACATTTGTTATTTCAGTGTCAAAAAACATATATGAATCAACATTGTGGTACAAGACAGGAAGGGTAACGACACAGAATTAATTATTGAAAACTACATGGTATAACGGGAGCAGGAGTTATGAAAGAGGATAACAAGGGTTTTTCATTAGTAGAATTATTGATAGCTATTGCAATATCAGGAATCGTGTTGACAGCACTTGTCCTTCTTATTACACAGTCCGTAAAAAGTTACGGCAGGCAGACAGCTTTGGCACAGATACAAAGTGATGCTGATATCAGTCTGAATCAGATTCAGAAGAATGTAATGGAAGCTAATGAAATTAAAGTTAAAAAGAGTGTTAAATCAAGTGGTTTGATTGATGTTGAATTATATACAACACGAACTACTGAAGAACAGATAGATGCCTCTGGTAATAAAAAGACAGTTACTTTGAGTGAATGGGGCTATTATTATGATAGCGAAAAGAAAGAACTGTATTATTCAGACGATACCCTGAATCCAGATCAGATGAGTCTTGTGTGCGATAATGTTAGTCATTTTGATGTTATTATTAATGAAGATGGCATCAAATGGGATAATGCAAAGATAACTTCTATAGTTAAGAAACCGCAGATAATAGTAAGTATTACGATCAGCAGAATGGGGCGGGAAAGAACCGTAGTAAGGCAATATTCAACAAGAAATACGATTAATTCTGGCGATGGAAGTTTCCAGATTGGAAAATCAATATCAGGTGATGTTGACACAGAAAAGGAACTCACAATGTTAACTGTTGGAATAGAAATCACACCAGCCCAGAAGAATTGTTACTTTGGTAAACAGTGATAGTAGGAGGTAATTGAGATGAAGATTAATTCTAAGAAGTTCATTAAAAGAAGAATATTACCAGCAATCGCATCTGTTGTTGTATTCTGCCTTGTTGTATTACTTATCGTTGCTACCAGAAAAACAGAGGCCAGTGCTGATAATGATAAGGTAACAATCGGTGTAAAAGAATATACAGTTGATAATCCTATGACGGTGCTTGAGATAGTGCCGGATGATACATATGATGTATTTGGCCCTATGATTGGGAAATATGATACAGCTAATTCAGATAAAGACGTTATTACATGGGATAAGATAATTGAGAATGCTCCAAGTGGAGAGACAAAGCTTAGTTCTCTTAAAAGTTATATTTCAGATGTAGCAACACCTTATATCAGGGCCATGAATGATAATATTAGTGCAGCAGGATATCAGGCTTATATACAAATAGGAACTGTTGCAAGAGATTATGGTTGGAATGTATCTGATGATGATTTGAAAAAGATAAAATGTAAATTAACAAAAGATAATTTTAAAGTTGTTTTTTATAAAGGTCAGGAAAAAGTAGCTGATGTTTCGGATATTTTTTCTTATTTAGTATTTGGAACAACTGCTGAAGATGGAGAAACTTCGCAAGGCATTCTTGCACAGGGAAAAGTTCAGGTAAGGGTGAAGAATGCTAAGAATATTACTGTTGATGATATTAATGATGCAGGTTTGGTATTAATTTCATCAACATTTGGAGGATATGTTAAGGAAACATATGACAATATAAAAAAATATACTAACAAAATTAGCGTGACAGGTGCTGGTGTTAAAAATTATGCATGGAGTTCATCTGGAATAGATTTAAAACCAGATGTTGCTATTCAATTGTTATATTGCAATGCAAAAGATGGAAAACCAGTAATATACAATGCAGCAGATAAAGGAACAACATCAAATATTGGTAAGGTTGCCAATATAATGAATGGTATAGAAAATGATTATCTGTTAAGAGATTTTATGCGTACTGCAACAAAGAATGGATATTCAGGAAAAAGAGGTTCCATATATGCGTCTGGTAATGATATAAAAATGACTCTTGATGGTAATAATTTGGAGTTTGGTACAATTATGTTTGTAAGAGATTATTATGGACGTGATGGAGGAAATAATGATTATTACTATCCTGTTTATAATACAACTGATGGTGCAATCAGTCAGAACAAGTTGAGAAAAAATTCATTTGTATATAGCGATGGAAATCAGTTGTATCAGAAGTTCACATCTAATATATCGAAAGGTAATGATCATGACTCAAGTGGTCGTTATCTTGGTTCATACTATGATGATGCAAGCAAAAAATTAGGAACTAATGATATAAAAACTTGCGAAGCAATAAGATATATTTTTGGAGCACAGGATCCGGGTAATATATCTAGTTTGAAAGTTTTGGAAGTTGAACCAGCTGGTTATTATAGATTCCTTACTGATACAGCTACAAGAAAAACAGAAACAGAGAATATAATTAAGAAGTGGTTTGGAATTACCTCAGATGATGAGAATGTCGATATTACAGTAGAGCATTGTACTATGAACGGTTTTAATGGTAAGAATGTTGATTTGGCTGCAGAATATGATTTGATTATCATAGGCAGTTATGGTGCTGAAAATCTTGATACTAGTATACTTGGCAATGTATATTCAAGTGGTAATGCTATATCAGGTGGATCTACAGTTGCAAATGCTAAGTTAAATGGCAATGATATGACTGAGAAGATGTATAATAATTTGTATGATTATGCATTAAGAGGAATGCCACTTGTTATAGATGAGGCTCTGTATTTTGGAGATGATATTGCATCAAAAGATACTCAGATTCATAAAAATGTACAGCTTGATGGAATAGTTCAGAAAGTTGTGGATGCAACAGGTACAACAAGAAATATATCATGGTTAAAAGAAGATGGTGATCGAAAAGAACTTGCTAAAAATGTATATTATATTGATCGAGTAAGTCGGATTGAAACGGCAAAAGCTGATATGAGACAATACGTATATAATTCATCAACAAAGTCTGGCAATTCATATTCGATGGATGAGCTTTCGATAGTTGATGGAGAATTTGGGGTTAATTTCGTTGAATCATTACCAGCAGGAAAGTATAGGATAAAGGTATACATTGATATTAATCAGGATGGTATATTTGCCGATGATATATCAGAAGGTGGAAGAGAACTTTGGTATTATGATGAAACAAGTAATAACAGAGATCTTAATGGTAAGTTACGAGGTAAGTATTATGAAAAGAAGAGTGATTCATCAAATATAATTACTACTGTAAAATTACCAGCATCTGCTAAAGGCTATTTCTCATGGAAGGTTGAAATAATTGAAGTCACTGATAAAAATACAGATTCAGCTTTATGTCCAAAATCAGTTAATACAGGTGCCTTTGCTATAAAGGGTGTGGAATCAACGGTAAGAGTTCTTCAGATATTAGGATCTGGAGGTTCAGGCGCACTTGACTTGAAAGATGACGAAGCATTTAACGAAGCATTCGCCAGTGTTGGTTCTACGACAGGATTGGAACTTCATGTTACGCAGATGACACAGGATGAACTTAATAAAGCGTATAATACATATGCAAGTGATGGTTCTATCAGTAGTAGTAAGTTGATTAATGAAATTGTTCCGGATCTTGAGACATATTCTATGATTGTCATGGGATTTAGTGGTAATTATGGAGCTGAGTCAAAGCTTGCAGATAATATTAATGGTGCAATTAGACAGTATATTGATGATGGGTATTCTGTAATGTTTACATTTAACACAATGTCTACAGCTTCATATACGTATAAAGATAAAAATGATACACAGAATTTTAGCAAAACAGAATCAGTAAAAGATTATTCATATTTAAGAAATGATACGGTTGTTTTTTTGCCACGACTTAGTTTGAAAAAACAGTTTACAGATCCATATTTGTTCACGCTTGTAAGAGTTAAAGATGGAGGTAAAAAGGATAATATTGAATATATACCATATAAATTTAATACACTTGTAGACAATGCTTTACTGACTAAATACGGATACAATGGAAGTAATGATTATCTAAAGAATGGTTATATAAGATCATCTACATCAAATATAGAGACAAATAAGGCTACAGAGCTCAATGCTGGTCAGGTAACTTCATATCCTTACGCTATAAATGAAAGTATTGATTATCTTGAAGGTAATTCTATAACTATCGCCAAGACTCATGATCAGTTTTTTGCTCTTAATCTTGAAAAACCATCTGAATTATATGATTCAGAGACAGGAGCAATGAATATTCAGCCAGTTGTTTGGTATACATTTGCTAAGTCTTTTGACAGAAACTTTAGTGGTGTTAATGATGTATCCGGTGAGGCTTCTGATAGACTTAGACGAAATATATATTATTCAGTTACAGATAAAGATGCTATGAATAATTATTATATTTATTCATACGGTAATGTTACATATACAGCAGCTGGACATGATTCAATTAAGAGCGAATCAGAATTACAACTTTTTGTTAATACATTCACTAAAGCGATATTATCAGGAAAACATATTCCAACAGTTACATATACAGATGCTACAATTGATGATACTGTGACTGAATATACATCATATACAAAGAATATGTATAAGAAGTTCTTGACTGGTGGGTTACAAATTAAGTTTAAGATAGATTATCTTTCAAATGTTTATAAAATAAAAGATGCTTATATGTATATAGACTTGAATGGTGATGGAAAATATGATGAAGATGATGATATTGGCTTAGGTTATATTAATGCAACTAAGGGAACAGCAACAAATCCAGGAGGAGTATCATTACAGCAGAATCCAGTTGGCATTACTGCTGGCGTTGAATATACAATTGATGATTTTTGGACGTTGCTGTCTAATAATGATAAGGTTGTAGCTAATATTGCTGCTAAATCAAAGAGTATTGATGATTTAAAACGTGATATGCAAGAAGGAAAACTTAATATAGGAATACGGGCAACATCGGATCAGAAAGAGAATGGAAAGAATATATCAGGATTTTCAATTCTTAATATACATATTAAAGACTTGTTTGATTTAGATTAAATGCTATCTACCCCCTAAAGACTTCCCGATTGATTCGTGATTATACGGATTGGTCGGGAAGTTTTTTAATATTAAAATATATTTATAATTTATTATGTAAATATATATTGACATTAATATTTTATAATGTTAATATATCAACACGAAATAACGCACCGCGAAGAGTGCAGTGGAAAGCAATATATACAGGAATAATATAGATTACATATATTCCAAGTATGATGGCACAAGAGTGGATAAAGATCTGTTATGGATGATTGGAAAGATAACAGAGAATAAGGATATGATAGAACTAAGCGAGATTAAGGAAGGGGAGTCGGTTGATATGTGTGATGCGTGGAAAAAGTTTTACGAAAAAGCCAGACAGGAAGGATTTACTTACAAAGTTTACAGAAGAAGAATACAACGAAGCGTTATCTAAGATGAAGACTATGTAACAGATGAGACAATCCAATCGAATCAAAGATATATAAGAACGGTTCGATTGGATATTTTTTACAATGTATATATATTTATAATTGCTATTGTATACGAGAGTGGAACATAGCGACAGAATTAAAATATAACTAAATTAACAAGAAGAGGAAGTGATATTTATTGTACAGTAGCGTATTGAGTGGTGTTTTACATGGGCTAAAGACTGAGATTGTGCATGTGGAAGTTGATGTGGGGAATGGACTTCCAAGCTTTGAGATGAGTGGTTTCTTAAGCAATGAAGTGAAGGAGGCAAGGGAGAGAGTAAAGGTTGCTATCCGTAATTCGGGTTATGAACTGCCGCCGCAGAGGATTGTTGTTAATATTTCTCCGGCTGATATAAGAAAAAGTGGAACAGGGTTTGACCTGCCTATTGCTTTGGCGATTCTTGCGGCTAATGGACTGGTTGATGAGGTTAATCTTGATAAGACAGTAGTTCTTGGTGAATTGAGTCTGGATGGAAGCATTAACGGTGTGAGAGGTGTATTGCCCTGTGTATGTGCAGCGAAAGAAGAAGGCATTGAGAAGATACTTATACCGGATATTAATGTTAATGAGGGAAAGATTGTTGATTCCATGCATGTAATAGCTGCTGACAGCTTAAGAAATGCAGTCAGATATATTAACGATGGTATTATAGATAATGAAGAAAATGCTACATCAGATAAAAGTATGTTTAACAGATGTGCGGCACTTGATTATGCTGATATCAGGGGACAGCACGCTGCCAAGAGGGCTACTATGATAGCTGTTGCTGGCATGCATAATATTATGTATATGGGACCTCCGGGGAGCGGTAAAACTATGATGGCAAAGCGGATACCAACAATTATGCCGGATATGACATTTGAAGAGAAACTGGAACTTACTAATATATACAGTGTTGCGGGGCAGCTTGGAGATTGTGGTGGATTAATGAAAGAAAGACCTTTTCGGGCTCCATATCATAATGTGACAAGAAGTGCATTCTTTGGCGGTGGAATGTACCCAAGACCGGGAGAGATAACGCTTGCCGGGAAAGGGGTGCTGTTTCTTGATGAGATGACTGAATTCAAGCCGGATATACTAGAAGGGTTAAGACAGCCGTTAGAAGACAGGAACATTACTATTGTAAGAATGGGAAGGTCTTATACATATCCAGCAGATTTTATGCTTGTAGGAGCTATGAATCCCTGCAAATGTGGTTATTACCCGGACAGAAACAGGTGTAACTGTTCTGAACAGGAAGTTAAAAGATTTATGGGGAAAATAAGCATGCCACTGTGGGACAGATTTGATATGTGTATTAAGACAGAGGAGATTGGTTATGAGCAGTTAGGGGATAAGAATAATGGTGATACTCTTGATTCTTCATATATGAAGCAGGCAGTTGACAGAGCCAGAGCTGCTCAGATTAAGAGGTTTAATGGCAGGGATATTATGTACAATTCACAGATGGGTGGAAAGGAGATTGAGGAATTCTGTGGACTTGGAAAAGAGGAAGAACAGTTAATAGAACGTATATTTACAAGAAAACATATAACCGCCAGAGGATATCATAAGATATTAAAGACAGCAAGAACAATTGCTGATATTGAGGGGAATGATAAGATTAGCTCAGCTAATATCAGTGAAGCGTTTTATTACCGGGGAATACCGGAAATTGCAATTCATTAAATGGGAGAGAAGTATTGAGAGAAGATTATTATTGGTATTGGGTGAATAATATTGTTGGGATATCTAATGCAAAACTTAAGAAACTTTTTGCTGTGTTTGACACACCAGAGGAGATATATAAGGCTTCTGACAGATTATTGGAGAGTGTAAAAGATATAAGGCAGACTGATATTATAGCAATTAAAGAATCACGGAAAGATGATTATGTATACAGGCAGTATTCTGATCTGGAAAGGCAGGGGATAAGATTCACATATCCGGGACACATTAATTATCCGGATAAGCTGCTTAATATATATGATTATCCATATATTCTGTATTATAAAGGAAAGCTGCCTGACACAGATAAGCCGTCAGTTGCTATTGTTGGAGCGCGTAACTGTACAGAATATGGCAGGATGGTTGCACAGCATTTTGGAGAGAGCTTTGCAGGAATGGGACTGCAGGTTATAAGCGGGATGGCACTTGGAATAGATG
Source organism: Eubacterium sp. AM46-8 (assembly GCF_003466705.1). Classification (NCBI taxonomy): domain Bacteria; kingdom Bacillati; phylum Bacillota; class Clostridia; order Eubacteriales; family Eubacteriaceae; genus Eubacterium; species Eubacterium sp. AM46-8. Next base: position 17,569 of record NZ_QSEU01000009.1, on the reverse strand, counting down.
CAGCTGCACAGAAAGGTGCAATTAAGAATGGAGCTATAGTCTTGCCGTTCTTGGCTGTGGAGTTGATATATGTTATCCGAGGACTAATATTGAATTATATACACATCTGAATGATTGCGGAGGAATCATTTCGGAGTATCCACCGGGTACCGCACCAAGGGCAGGATTATTTCCTATGAGAAACAGGATAATAAGTGCTATGGCTGATGCACTGGTTGTTGTTGAAGCAAGACAGAAAAGCGGTTCACTTATAACGGCGGATCAGGCTTTGGAACAGAACAGGGATGTATATGTTGTCCCCGGACGAATTGGTGATGCATTGTCAGAAGGTTGTCTTAAACTTATAAAAGAAGGGGCTCAGGTTATTACTTCCCCAATGGATATTATGGCCACAAAGTCAATTGAACTTTATTATAATAGACGCCAGATTACTGATGATAAAAGAAATGATTTGAATACTAACAGTATATTTGATGATGGTTTTAAAAAATCAGGGCTTGCAACGCCTAAAATATGGTGTATAGTCAAATCAATTTGTTTCCAGTCAGTCTGGAGACAATTATTAATAATTCTGGAATAAGTCTTGTAGAGGCGGAGGGGATTCTGCTTGAATTGGAGTTGGATGGACTTATAGAAGAAATTTCTAAGAATTATTATATAAGGAAGCATATTTGATTTGGAGGGCTATTAATGCATAAGTATTTGGTTATAGTGGAGTCACCTGCCAAGGTTAAGACTATCAGTAAATTCCTTGGGGCGAACTACAAGGTAATGGCATCACAGGGACATGTAAGAGATCTTCCTAAAAGCCAGATGGGTGTAGATATTGAACATGATTATGAACCTAAGTATATTACTATCAGGGGAAAAGGTGATATACTTGCAGCTTTAAGAAAGGAAGCAAAGAAAGCAGATAAAGTATATCTCGCAACCGATCCCGACCGCGAAGGAGAAGCTATTTCATGGCATCTTGCAGCGGCACTTAAGTTAGAAGATAAAGATATATACAGAATAACATTTAACGAGATTACTAAGAATGCTGTTAAGGCTTCTCTTAAAGAAGCAAGAAAGATTGATATGAATCTTGTTGATGCACAGCAGGCAAGAAGAGTGCTTGACCGCGTTGTTGGTTATGGTATAAGTCCACTTTTATGGGCTAAGATTAAAAGAGGTCTTAGTGCCGGACGTGTCCAGTCTGTTGCTTTGAGAATGATATGTGACAGAGAGAATGAAATAGATGCATTTATTCCAGAAGAATACTGGTCTATGGAGGCAACTCTTAATATTAAGGGTGAGAAGAAACCGCTTGTTGCTAAGTTCTATGGTGATAAGAATGGAAAGATAGACATCAGCAATCAGGAACAGATGCAGAAGATTCTTGATAAGGTTAAGAAGAGTGATTTCGGAATAGAGAGTATTAAGAAGAGCGAGAAGGTTAAGAAGTCACCATTGCCATTTACAACAAGTACACTTCAGCAGGAAGCTGCCAAGACTCTTAATATGTCAACTAAGAGAACTATGAATATTGCACAGCAGCTCTATGAAGGTGTTGATATTAAAGGCAGAGGCACTATAGGTCTTATCACATATTTAAGAACTGATTCTACAAGGGTTGCAGATGAGGCAAAAGTATCATCTAAAGAATACATCGGCGAGAATTATGGGGAGAAGTATCTTCCACAGCAAGTTAGTGCTAAGAAGGATGATAAGAAGATTCAGGATGCACACGAAGCAATAAGACCAACTGACCTGACACTTTCACCGGCAGTTGTAAAGGAATCTTTACAGAGAGACCAGTTCAGATTATACCAGCTTATCTGGAAGAGATTTGTTGCGAGCCAGATGGCACCGGCTGTATATGAGACAACATCTGTAAGAATTGCAGCAGGAGAATATATATTCACTGTAGCAGCTTCTAAGGTTATGTTTGATGGTTTTATGTCAGTATATAAGAATGAAGATGATGCTGAAGCAACTAATACTCTTGCTAAGGGCTTGGATGAGAATTCAGTGCTTACGCTTGATGATGTTAATGGAATACAGCATTTTACACAGCCACCGGCACATTTTACAGAAGCTTCTTTAGTAAAGGCATTAGAGGAGCAGGGGATTGGACGACCAAGTACTTATGCACCTACAATATCTACAATTATTGCAAGACATTATGTTATCAAAGAGAATAAGAATCTTTATATATCAGAGCTTGGTAATGCAGTTAATAATATAATGCTGACAGCTTTCCCTACTATTGTAGACGTTAAGTTCACAGCTAATATGGAATCATTGCTTGATGGTGTTGCCGAAGGAACTGTTGAGTGGAAAGAGATAATAAGAAACTTCTATCCAGACCTTAAGATAGCTATTGATGAGGCTGAGAAGGAGCTTGAGCATGTTAAGATTGAAGATGAAGTAACTGATGTTATCTGTGACAAATGTGGAAGAAATATGGTCATTAAATATGGTCCACATGGCAAGTTTTTAGGATGCCCTGGTTTTCCAGAGTGTCATAATACTAAGCCTTATCTTGAGAAGATAGGTGTTGCATGTCCTAAGTGTGGTAAGGATGTTATACTTAAGAAGACTAAGAAGGGAAGAATGTTCTACGGATGTGAGGGATATCCTGAATGTGATTTCGTTTCATGGCAGAGACCATCAGATAAAAAGTGTCCTAAGTGCGGCGGTTATATGATAGAGAAGGGTAATAAGCTTGTGTGTGCTGATGAAACATGTGGCTATGTAGAAGCTAAGAATGATAAAGAACAATAGTACATGAAATACATGAAATTGTTGTTTTAGAAGAATGGGAGATTTACAATGAGTGTTCAGCTTCTCGATAAAACGAGAAAAATCAACAAGCTGCTCCACAATAATCATTCAGACAGAGTTGAGTTTAATGATATCTGTGAGGTGTTAAGTGGGATTCTTGAGTCTAATATTATGGTAATAAGCCAGAAGGGTAAGATTCTTGGAGCAGCTGTATATAGTGGCATAGATAAGATAGGAGAATTAATAACTGCTGATGTAGGCGGATTTGTGGATAAAATGCTTAATGAAAGACTTCTTGGTGTATTATCTACTAAAGAGAACGTCAATCTGCTAACACTTGGATTCTCAAGTGGCAATGAACGTAAGTTCAAGGCTCTGATAGCACCTGTAGATATCGCAGGAGAACGTCTTGGTACATTATTCATGTACAAATGTATAGCTGATTATGATATTGATGACATTATTCTCTGCGAGTATGGTGCAACAGTAGTTGGTCTTGAGATGATGAATTCTGTAAGCAACGAGAATGCAGAAGATGAGCGTAATAAGAAAATCGTCAAGTCGGCGATAAAGACATTGTCAGCATCAGAACTTCAGGCAATCAAAGCTGTGTTTGCAGAGCTGGATGGAACAGAAGGGCTTCTTGTTGCAAGCCGTATAGCAGACAATACAGGAATTACACGTTCTGTTATTGTTAATGCGTTAAAGAAGTTCGACAGTGCAGGTGTTATATCGACCAGGTCTTCAGGAATGAAAGGAACTAAGATTAAAGTACTTAATGAAGCTGTGTTTGATGAATTAAGAAAGATAGACAACTGATATTAATGCATTAAATATTGTAATAATATTGAATAAAAAGTACTTGCAATATAATTAATGCTTTGATATAATACGCTTTGTGTGAAAAAACATGCAGGTGGATTTTACGGCTGGTGCCGGTATACGCGCCGGTGGCCGCAAAAGATGAAGCTTGCAAAAGATTAATTAACCAATGGAGGTATTAAAATGAGCGTAATTTCAATGAAACAGTTACTTGAGGCAGGTGTTCATTTCGGACATCAGACAAGAAGATGGAATCCTAAGATGGCTGAGTACATCTACACAGAGAGAAATGGTATCCATATCATTGACTTACAGAAGTCTGTAGGTAAGGTTGACGAGGCTTACAAGGCAATCTCTGATATTGCTGCTGAAGGTGGTACAATCCTTTTCGTAGGTACTAAGAAGCAGGCTCAGGATGCTATCGCTACTGAGGCAGAGCGTTGTGGAATGTTCTATGTTAATGAGAGATGGTTAGGCGGTATGCTTACTAACTTCAAGACAATCCAGAGCAGAATTGCAAAGCTTAAGGAAATCGAGACAATGCAGGAAGATGGAACATTTGATGTTCTTCCTAAGAAGGAAGTTATCAACCTTAAGAAGGAACTTGAGAAGCTTCAGAAGAACCTTGGCGGTATCAAGGAAATGAAGAAGCTCCCAGATGCAATCTTCATCGTTGATCCTAAGAAGGAAAGAATCTGTGTTCAGGAAGCACATGCACTTGGTATCAAGTTAATCGGTATTGCAGATACTAACTGTGATCCAGATGAATTAGATTATGTAATCCCTGGTAATGATGATGCTATCAGAGCTGTTAAGTTAATCGTATCTAAGATGGCTGATGCAGTTATCGAAGCTAATCAGGGTGAAGAAGCAGCTCCAGCTGTAGAGGAAGAAGTAGCTGAGGAAGCTTAATATTTAAGCAACGACTTAAGTTTATGTATGCTTCAGCCTGCAAGTTCAGGTTGAAGCATTTTTAAAATTATTATTTATTGGAGGATATGATAATGGCAGCAGTTACAGCAGCAATGGTTAAAGAACTTAGAGAGTCTACTGGCGCAGGTATGATGGAGTGTAAGAAGGCTCTTACAGAGACAAATGGTGATATGGAAGCAGCTGTTGATGTTCTTAGAAAGAGCGGAGCAGCTAAGGTTGAGAAGAAGGCAGGAAGAATTGCAGCAGAAGGTATTACAAGAGTTGCATCTGAAGGCAATACAGCAGTTGTAGTAGAAGTTAACTCAGAGACAGATTTCGTAGCTAAGAACGCTACATTCCAGGAATTTGTACAGGCTGTTGCTGACAAGCACTTAAGGCTTCAGTTGATAAGGCTGGAGATGGCGAAGATGTATGCGCTATCCTTGATATGCAGTCAGAACTTGAAGAGAAGACTCTTACAATCGGTGAGAAGCTTTCTATCAGAAGATTCCAGAAGATTACAGGTGATTGTGTAGCTTCATATATTCACGGTGGCGGAAGAATTGGTGTTCTTGTTGCAGCAGATGGCGCTTCTAATGATGCAATCAAGGAAGCACTTACTAACGTAGCAATGCAGATTGCAGCTATGAACCCACAGTATCTTAGCAGAAACGATATGTCAGCAGATGAACTTGCTAAGTTAAGAGAGATTACAGAGAAGAGTGCATTAAATGATCCAGCTTCTCTTCCAAAGCCAATCTTAAACAAGTTAATTGATAAGGCTATTAACGATAAGGTATGGAGCGATGCTGATATTGCAACATACGAAGAGCATAAGAGCAACATGCAGTACTTATTCAACTTCCTTTCAAAGGAAGCAGCTGCACAGTTAGCAGAGCTTGCATTAGCTGATGAGGCTAATATCGTGGCAGATAAGATTTTCAACGGATTAGTAGAAGGCCGTGTATCTAAGCAGCTTAAGGAAATCTGCCTTATGGATCAGGCTTATGTTAAGGCTGAAGATGGAAAGCAGTCAGTTACTAAGTATCTTGCAGAAGTTGCTAAGGCTAACGGTGCTTTCACAGTTAAGGGATACGTTCGTTTTGAGACAGGTGAAGGTCTTGAGAAGAAGAACGAAGATTTTGCAGCAGAAGTTGCAGCTCAGTTAAAGTAATATATAATTATAATCAATTATAATATACGGTGAGTATTAACAATCCTCCGGAGTTTGATATTGGACTCTGGAGGATTTTTTGGAATATAACAGAGATTTAAGACTTCTATATTTGACAGTTATATGCTATAATCATCAATATATGACATTATAGGATATCAATTAATAACTGGAGGCACGTATGGATAACATTAAAAGAGTAATACTTAAACTTAGTGGCGAGGCTCTTGCTAAGAAAGAGGGCGGCTACAATGATGAGCTTATAGAGAATATTGCTAATCAGGTTAAGACAATAGTTGATAAAGGAACAGATGTTGGTGTAGTTATTGGTGGTGGTAACTACTGGAGAGGCCGTTCTAATGATAATATCGACAGAACTAAGGCTGACCAGATAGGTATGCTTGCAACAATTATGAACTGCATATATGTTTCAGAGATATTCCGTTCACAGGGACTTAAGACTAATATTCTCACACCATTCGAATGCGGAAGCATGACAAAGCTTTTTTCTAAGGACAGAGCTAATAAGTATTTCGAGAAAGGCATGGTTGTATTCTTTGCAGGTGGAACAGGTCATCCATATTTCTCAACAGATACAGGAATTGTCTTAAGAGCTATTGAGCTTGATGCAGATGCTATTCTTCTTGCAAAGGCAATTGATGGAATATATGACAGTGATCCTAAGATTAACCCGGAGGCTAAGAAGTATGATACAATCTCAATCAACGAAGTTGTTGAGAAGAAGCTTGGAGTTATTGATATGACAGCTTCAGTTATGTGTATGGAGAATAAGATGCCTCTTATGGTATTCGGACTCGAAGAAGAGAACAGCATAGTTAATGCTTTATCAGGAAAGTTTAATGGAACAGTAGTAACTGTTGATTAATATAATATTAATGGAGGATTTTATGGAAAATATTAAAGATATTGAAGGAAGAATGCAGAAGTCAGTTGACAACTTAAAGGAAGAATATGTAACAATAAGAGCAGGAAGAGCTAACCCACATATTCTTGACAGATTAAGAGTTGATTATTATGGAACACCTACACCAATCCAGCAGGTTGCTAATGTTTCTGTACCAGAAGCAAGAATGATTCAGATTCAGCCTTGGGAAGCAAGCCTTATCAAGGACATTGAGAAAGCAATTCTTGTTTCAGATTTAGGACTTACACCTAACAATGATGGTAAGACAATCAGACTTGTGTTCCCTGAATTAACAGAAGACAGAAGAAAAGAACTTGCTAAGGATATCAAGAAGAAGGGCGATAATGCCAAGGTTGCTATCCGTAATATCAGAAGAGATGCCAACGATGCAATAAAGAAAGAGAACAAGGCAGGAGATATCTCTGATGATGAAGCTAAGAATTCAGAGGATGAAATTCAGAAGATTACTGATAAGTATATTGCTATGATTGATAGTGCTATAGATGATAAGACTAAAGAGATACTTACAGTTTAAGAAAATGTCAGGGCTGTTGGATATTTTACAACAGCCTTTTTGTAATTGAATGAATTGCGAGAGGAATCATAGATATGGATACATTTAACGAGAGTCTCGGATTAAAGATTCCGGGGCATGTTGCCGTTATTCTTGATGGTAATGGAAGATGGGCTAAGAAAAGACATCTCCCAAGAACAATGGGACATGTGCAGGGAAGCAAAGTTGTTGAAGATATGCTTTATGTCGTAGATGAGCTTGGTGTAAAGTATTTTACTGTATATGCTTTTTCAACAGAGAACTGGAAACGTTCAACAGAAGAAGTAAGTACTCTTATGGGAATCTTAAGAACTTATCTTAAGGATTGTGTTAAGAAATCCATGAAGAATAATGTGCGATGCAGAGTTATTGGAAGAAAAGATGAACTCAGCCAGGATATTATAGACAGTATCAATAATCTCGAAGAGAAAACCAAGAATAATACAGGGCTTAATTTTACTATAGCCATTAATTATGGTGGAAGAGATGAGATAACAAGAGCGGTAAGAAAGATTGCTGGAAAGGTATCAGAAGGAAGTCTTAAGCCTGAAGATATAGATGAAGATACAATAAGTAACAATCTTGATACATGGGAATTGCCAGATCCAGATTTACTTATAAGAACAAGCGGTGAACAGAGATTGTCTAATTATCTGTGCTGGCAGCTTGCTTATACAGAATTTTATTTCACAGATATTTTCTGGCCTGATTTTGACAGGGAAGAACTTATTAAAGCATTTGAGAAATACAATAAGACGGAAAGAAGATTCGGCGGAGTTAAGGAGGAGTAGATTATGCGTACAAGAATTATGAGCGGAGCTGTGCTCATAGTCATACTTTTCACATGCCTGTATTTCGGAGGCTGGGTTACATTCGGGTTCAGTCTGTTTATTTCACTTGTTGGAATGTATGAGCTTATTAAAGTTAAGAAGCTTGAGAAGACAGGACTGGCAGTTGTAGGATATATAGCGGCAATTACTTATTATTTTATTCTTTTGCTTAATGATCCAGCATATATTTTATTGCTTCTTGTAGCTTCATGCTTACTTATGATGTCAGTTTATGTATTTACATTTCCAAAATATAAGACAGAAGATGTTATGTGGGTATTCTTCAGTATAGTATATGTTGCTGTAACACTTTCTTATATCTATCAGGTAAGAATGCTGCAGGACGGAATATATATCGTATGGCTTATATTCGTGTCTTCATGGGGCAATGATACATGTGCATATTTCACAGGTGTATTTCTTGGAAAGCATAAGATGACTCCAAAGCTTTCACCTAAGAAGACTTACGAGGGTGCAATAGGAGGAGTTGTCGGTGCTACACTTCTTGGCTTTGGATATGGATTTGCCATAAGCTCTAAGATGTCAGATGTACTTGTACATCCTGTATATACATTTGCAATAGCCAGCTTCATAGGTGCATTCCTGTCTATATTCGGAGACCTGGCTGCATCTGCTATTAAGAGAAATCATGATGTGAAAGACTATGGAAAGTTAATACCGGGACATGGCGGAATTATGGACAGATTCGACAGTGCTATATTCACTGCACCTGTTGTTTATTGGTCAATAGAGGTTATTAACAAAGTCTTTGGAGGTTGATAATGAAGAACGTTTCGATACTTGGTTCAACTGGTTCAATTGGAACACAGACATTAGATGTTATTAGAAGAAATGCTGATATTAACGTAGTTGCACTTGCAGCGGGCACAAGGGTTGCTGACCTTGCAGAACAGGTCCGTGAATTCAAGCCACAGCTTGTATGTATAGGTAAAGAAGAACTTGTTTCAGAGTTAAAGACTCTTATCGGTGATATGGATGTTAAGATTGTAAGTGGTGACGAAGGTCTTATTGAGGCTGCAACAATTGAGAGTGCAGAAATTGTTGTCACAGCGGTTGTAGGTATGATGGGAATTACACCTACAGTTGAAGCTATCAAGGCACATAAGGACATTGCACTTGCTAATAAAGAGACACTTGTGTGTGCTGGTCATATTATTATGAGTCTTGCTAAGGAATGTAATGTTAATATATATCCTGTTGACAGCGAACATTCAGCAATATTCCAGTGCCTTAACGGTGAGAACCGTGGTGAGATAGAGAAGATTCTTCTTACAGCTTCTGGTGGTCCATTCAGAGGAAAGAAAAGAGCTGACCTTGAAAATGTACAGTTAGAGGATGCACTTAAGCATCCTAACTGGGCTATGGGACGCAAGATAACAATAGATTCTTCTACAATGGTTAATAAAGGACTTGAGGTGATGGAGGCACAGTGGCTTTTTGGAGTACCTGCCGAGAAGGTTCAGGTTATAGTCCAGCCACAGAGCATAATCCATTCAATGGTTGAATTCAAGGATGGAGCTGTTATGGCACAGCTTGGAAGTCCTGATATGAGACTTCCTATACAGTATGCTCTTTATTATCCTGAAAGAAGAGAGCTTAACACAGAAAGACTTGATTTCTATGAACTGGCTAAGATTACATTTGAAAAGCCGGATATGGAGACTTTCAAGGGACTTAAGCTTGCTTACGAGGCAGCAGCGCGTGGAGGCAACATCCCGACTGCACTTAATGCAGCTAACGAAGTAGCTGTAGCTAGATTTTTAGACAGAAAGATAAAATATCTGGATATTCCGGATATTATAGAATACGCCATGAATGAAGTTGATTATATCAATAATCCAACAGTAGAGCAGATTCTCTCTACACAGAAGATAGTAACAGACATGATAGAAAGCAGGTGGTAGGAGTTGGTTCTTAATGTTATTCTGGCGATTCTTGTACTTAGTATAATTGTTATTGTCCATGAATTCGGACATTTTATAATAGCTAAGGCTAATGGCATAACTGTAGTTGAATTCTCAATCGGATTCGGACCGAAGCTGATACATTTCAGAAAAGGTGAGACGGAATATTGTATTAAAGCGCTTCCTTTTGGCGGTGCATGTACGATGCTTGGTGATGAGTTTCTTGAGATGAGTGTTATACAGTCAGAAGAAGATGATGACGAAGAACTTACGGATGAAGAGAAGGAAGCTAAGAAAAGAAAGCTTGCTATCGAGAATGGTTATGATATGGAAAAGTCATTTGCAAGCAAATCAGTCTGGGCAAGAATTGCTGTTATAGCAGCAGGTCCGGTATTTAATTTCCTTCTTGCTTTCGTGTGTGCAGTAGTTATTGTCGGAAGTCTTGGCTATGATCCATGTGACATTGACGTTGTTAAAGATAATTCGCCAGCCACAGAAGCAGGGCTTCAGGAAGGTGATGTCATAACTAAGGTTAATGGACATAAGGTAACATTTTACAGGGATTTTTATTTCTACAGGGCTTATAATGCAGATAAGACTCTTAACATAACATTTACAAGAGACGGTGAAAAGATGACAACAACTGTTACTCCGCAGCATATTAAGCAGCAGAAGTATCAGGTTGGAATTATGATGAATGAGAATTGTCTCATAAGTTCTGTTACTAAGGATTCTCCGGCTGAAAAGGCTGGACTTAAAGCTAATGATGTTATCAAAGCAGTTGATGGCACTGCAATGGAGAATAGTTCCAATGTGACAGAAGCTATTACATCAAGCGGCGGCAATAAGGTTGTATTCACGGTTGCAAGAGATGGAAAAAATGTTGATGTGACAGTTGAGCCTAAGATGGTTGAAGTTGAAAGTTATGATACAGGCTTTGTTGTATATGGAGACAGAGTAAAGACTTCTCCTATTGGTACGCTTAAGTATTCAGTGGAGGAAGTCGGATACAGTGTCAAGACTGTAATTCAGAGTCTTGGAATGTTATTTACAGGAAAAATTGGATTTAATTCATTGTTAGGACCAGTTGGAACTGTCAGCACAATGAGTGAGATTGTTGAAGAAAGTAAGGCAGATGGTGCATTTTATGTTTTCCTTAATCTTATGAATCTTGCAGCACTTATCAGTGCCAACTTAGGAGTTATGAATCTATTGCCAATTCCGGCACTTGACGGAGGCAGACTTGTATTCCTTATAATAGAGGCATTAAGAGGCAAGCCGGTTAAGAGAGAGCATGAAGGAATTGTTAATTTCATAGGTATGATACTTCTTGTTATACTTATGATTGTTGTATTGCTTAAAGATATAATGGCATTGTTCTAATACAGAAAGGACACAGGGGTTATGTACAGAGATAATACTAAAGTTGTTAAGATAGGAAACCGCATGATTGGCGGTGGCAATCCTATTCTTATACAGTCAATGACTAATACACATACGGAAGATGTTGAGGCTACGGTTGCGCAGATTAAGGCACTTACCAAAGCCGGTTGTGAAATAATCAGATGCACAGTTCCAACTAAAGAAGCTGCACTTGCAATCAAAGAGATAAAGAAGCAGATAGAGATACCTCTTGTTGCTGATATACATTTTGACTACAAGATGGCTATTATGGCAATGGAGAATGGGGCTGACAAGATTAGAATCAATCCGGGCAATATCGGTGGAACAGACAAGATAAAGGCTGTTGTTGATGTTGCAAAGGAAAGAAATATACCAATCAGGGTTGGTGTCAACAGCGGTTCACTTGAGAAAGACCTTATTGAGAAATATGGCGGAGTAACAGCAGAGGGAATCGTTGAGAGCGCACTTGACAAGGTTAAGATTATTGAAGACTTAGGTTATGATAATCTTGTTGTCAGCATCAAATCTTCTGATGTGATGATGTGTGTTAAAGCACATGAGCTTATTGCAAAACAGACTAATCATCCGCTTCATGTTGGAATTACTGAGTCTGGAACAATATTCTCAGGAAGCATTAAGTCATCAATAGGACTTGGTCTTATACTGAATCAGGGAATTGGCGACACAATAAGAGTTTCTCTTACAGATGATCCTGTAAGGGAAATAGAGGCTGCAAAACTGATACTTAAGACTCTGGGCTTAAGAAAAGGCGGAATAGAAGTTGTTTCATGCCCTACATGCGGAAGAACAAGAATTAATCTTATAGACCTTGCAGGAAAAGTTGAGAAAATGGTTTCTGGGTATGACCTTGACTTGAAGCTTGCTGTAATGGGCTGTGTAGTTAACGGACCGGGAGAAGCAAAGGAAGCTGATCTTGGAATTGCAGGCGGTGACGGCTGCGGAGTACTTATTAAACATGGAGAGATTATTAAGAAGGTTCCAGAAGAGGAACTTCTTGATACACTAAGGTATGAACTTGATAATTGGAATGAGTGATACATATGTACAGATTTTTTGAAGTGTTTAAGACGCTGAAGCTGCCAGAGGATCTGGCGGTGTATTTTGAGAATGTTGAAGTAACTAAAGTCTCGAAAACATCGACCAATTCTCTGGCACGCGTTTATATAAAGAGTGACAGGGTAATAGAAAAACCAATAATATTCAAGGTTGAGGATGCATTAAAGAAGCAGATATTTCGTATTTCTAACATGGATGTGCGGATTATCGACAGATATGTTTTATCAGCACAGTATACGCCACAGACTGTAATGGATATATATTATGATAGTATCTTAGCAGAGCTGGAGAAATACTGGACACTTGAATATAATCTTTTAAAGAATTCCCAGTGGGAGTTCGAGAAAGAGGATATGCTTGTATTCACGATTGAGGACAGTTTTCTTGCGCATCAGTATGCGGATACACTGACGGATTATTTCAAGAAAATATTCCTGAACAGATTCGGGTTTGAGATAGATGTAGAGTATCAGTATGCTAAGAAGAAGGAAAGCCAGTACGAGAGAGAAAATGCATACAAGATTAATCTTCGTGTCAAAGAAATTGAGAATAATATAAAGGCGGCAGCAGAAGATAATGCTGACGGCAGGGATGATAAGAAGCTTACCTCTGAACAGAAGGCAGCAAAGAAAGCTGAGACAGCAGCCAGGCAGAAGGCGGCAAGAGCAGCATTTTTTGCAAGCGATAACAGGGGCAGGGAAGAGCTTAAGACATACAGCCGAAAGCCTGCTAACGAAGATGTTTTATATGGAAGAGATTTTGACGGTGATGTAACACCGATTGAACAGATAGATACAGCAATCGGAGATGTTATTATCTCTGGTATGGTCCGTAATGTGGAAATGCGTGAAATCCGTAACGAAAGAACTATTATTATGTTCAACGTGACAGATTTTACAGACACAATTACAGTAAAGGTATTTGCAAAAAATGAGCAGGTACCGGAGCTTTCAGGGGTTATCAAGAAGGGAAATTTCTTAAAGATTAAGGGAAATGCTACATTTGACAAGTACGACCAGGAAATATCAATTGCCAATGTGTGGGGCATAAGAAAAGGCTCTGATACAAGACAGGTGCGTAATGACCTCGCACTTCATAAGAGAGTTGAGCTGCACTGTCATACCAAGATGAGTGATATGGATGGTGTGTCTTATGTATCTGATATTATCAAACAGGCAATCAGATGGGGACATAAGGCAATTGCAATTACTGACCACGGTGTTGTTCAGGCATTTACAGATGCATTCCATACGATGAGCGACCTCAAAGGCTCTTATGCTAAGAAGGGTGAGAAGCTTGATTTTAAGATAATATACGGAGTCGAGGCTTATCTCGTTGATGATACCAAGCAGATTGTAACGAATCCGAGAGGACAGAGCTTTAACGATACATATGTTGTGTTCGACCTTGAGACAACCGGATTTTCTGCGGAAGTTGACAGAATTATAGAGATAGGTGCAGTCAAGGTGTGCAATGGTGAGATAGTAGACAGATTCTCTACATTTGTTAATCCTGAGATTCCTATCCCATTCAGAATTGAGACGCTTACTCACATTAATGACCAGATGGTTATGAATGCACCTAAGATAGAAGAGATTCTGCCTAAGTTCCTTGAATTCTGCGAGGGAGCTGTCATGGTTGCACATAATGCGGAATTCGATACGAGCTTCATAATCAATAAGGCAGAGAAGATTGGTATAAATGTGGATACTACCATTATAGACACAGTGCTTCTTGCACAGTTTCTTATGCCTAATCTTCATAATTATAAGCTGGATACGCTTACAAAGCATCTTAATGTTGTACTTGAAAGCCACCACAGGGCGGTTGACGATGCTGCTGCGACTGCAGACATATTTGTCAAGATGATTAAAATGCTTTACGACAGGGATATTCCGGATGTTGATAAGCTTAATGAAGAAGGTAAGATGGATGAGAACGCCATCAAGAAGCTTCATCAGTATCACTGTATAATTCTTGCTTCTAATGAGATGGGAAGGATTAATCTGTACAGACTTGTTTCTGCATCACATTTGCAGTACTTTAACAGATTCCCTAAGATACCGAAGAGTCTTGTTAACCAGTACAGGGAAGGTCTTATTATAGGAAGTGCGTGTGAGGCAGGTGAGCTTTTCAGAAGTCTTGTAAATGGTCGTTCAGAAGCAGAGATAGCGCGAATAGTTAATTTTTATGACTATCTTGAGATACAACCAATTGGCAATAACAGGTTCATGATTGAGAAAGAGGATTGTTATGTCCAGAATGAGGAGGATTTGCGCAATCTGAATCGCAGAATAGTAGAACTTGGTGACAAATTCGGCAAGCCTGTTGTGGCAACCTGTGATGTGCATTTCTTAAATCCAGAGGATGAAGTGTACCGTAGAATTATCATGGCAGGAAAAGGCTTTGATGATGCGGATAATCAGGCACCGCTGTATCTTCATACTACTGAAGAAATGCTTCATGAATGTGATTATCTAGGAAGCGACAAGGCATACGAGGTTGTTGTAACCAACACTAATAAGATTATGGATATGTGTGAGGAGATTGAGCCTGTAAGACCGGATAAATGTCCTCCGTTCATTGAGAACTCTGACCAGATGCTTCGTACAATCTGTGAAAATAGAGCTCATGAGATATATGGTCCGGAGCTTCCACAGATAGTAACTGAGCGATTAGAGCGAGAGTTGAACTCAATTATCTCTAACGGATATTCCGTTATGTACATAATTGCACAGAAGCTTGTATGGAAATCTAATGATGACGGTTATCTGGTTGGTTCAAGAGGTTCGGTTGGTTCTTCATTAGCAGCAACAATGGCGGGTATCACCGAGGTTAATCCGTTAAGCCCGCATTATCTGTGTCCAAAATGCTACTATAATGATTTCTATTCAGATGAAGTCAAAGCATTTGCCGGAGGCGCAGGCTGCGATATGCCTGATAAGATATGCCCAAAATGCGGAGCGAAGCTTAATAAGATGGGATTTGATATTCCGTTCGAGACTTTCCTTGGTTTCAAGGGAAACAAAGAGCCTGATATCGATCTTAACTTCTCCAATGAATACCAGAGTAAGGCTCATGCCTACACAGAGGTTATCTTTGGAAAAGGACAGACCTTCAAAGCCGGAACTATCGGTACTGTCGCAGAAAAGACGGCGTATGGTTTCGTTATGAAGTATTTTGAAGAGAAGTCAGCAAAGAATGCACTTGAGGGCAAGCCTCCTATTGTTAAGAGAAAATGTGAGATAGAACGAATAGCAGAAGGCTGTATTGATATTAGAAGAACTACAGGACAGCATCCTGGTGGAATTGTTGTACTTCCAATTGGTGAAGAGATTCATTCATTTACACCGGTACAGCACCCTGCAAATGATATGACGACATCTATAGTAACAACACATTTTGATTACCATAGTATTGACCACAACCTGTTAAAGCTTGATATCTTAGGACATCTTGATCCTACAATGATACGAATGTTACAGGATTTAACGGGAATTGACCCTCTTGAGATTCCACTTGATTCTAAAGAGGTTATGTCGCTGTTCCAGAACACTTCTGCGCTAGGAATCAAGCCTGAGGATATAGGCGGCACAAAGTTAGGAGCACTTGGAATACCAGAATTTGGTACTGACTTTGCTATGCAGATGCTTATGGATACCAAGCCGCAGTATTTCTCAGACCTTGTCCGTATCGCAGGACTTGCGCATGGTACTGATGTATGGCTTGGCAATGCACAGACTCTTATTAAAGAAGGAAAAGCTACTATTTCAACAGCTATATGTACACGAGACGATATTATGATATATCTTATCCAGAAGGGACTTGATTCAGAGGAATCATTTAAGATAATGGAAATGGTCCGAAAGGGTAAGGTTGCATCCGGCAAATGTAAAGAATGGCCGGAGTGGAAGCAGGATATGATTGACCATGGTGTACCAGACTGGTATATATGGTCATGCGAGCGAATCAAGTACATGTTCCCTAAGGCACATGCTGCAGCGTATGTTATGATGGCATGGCGTGTTGCATACTGTAAGGTATTTTATCCGCTTGCATATTACACAGCTTACTTTAGTATAAGAGCCACAGCATTTGACTATGAGAAAATGGCTATGAGTCCTGTAAGGCTTGAACACTACATTGCTGAGTACAAAGCCAAGAAAGCAGAAGGAACAATCTCTAATACAGAAGAAGATGAACTTGGTGTAATGCGTATTGTTCAGGAAATGCATGCAAGAGGCTATGAATTCACACCTATAGACATATATAAGGCAAAGGCAAGAACATTCCAGATAATTGATGGAAAGATTATGCCATCATTCAAGGTTATATCAAAGGTAGGTGAAGTCGCCGGAGAGTCAATAGAGATAGCCGCCAGAGATGGCGAATTCTTATCAAAGGATGACTTACGCCAGCGAGCCAAGATAGGACAGTCAGCGATTGATAAGCTTTCAGAGCTTGGAATACTTGGAGATATGACAGACAGCAACCAGTTGTCACTGTTTGACCTGTAATGGGGAAATTGCGTTGAGTGTGCTGGTGGCTTGGGCTGGGGAAATATGTTAAGAGGATGTGCTACGGTGATGTTTTGCGGGGCATTACTGGGTGTGTTATGGGGCGAACACCTACTAAAAGCTATCGGATAGCAGAATTAGTGGGTGTTTTTCTTATAATATTGATATGGTAAGAATATAATAGTAGGTCTTTGCTTTCTGATTACAGTGTAAATGTGCAGAAAGCCAGCAAACAAGCGGTTTCACAGGCATGTCAGTTCTGCTTAAATGTCGATATTTGAGAAAAATTAAACTTTTTTGAAACTTTTTGAAAAAAGTTGTTGACAATGTGTGCACCTGATGATATTATATACAAGTCGCCGCGGTAAGCGGTAACAAATAAGACTTAAAACACCAGATAAATACTGGGTTTGAGCGATATAGATCTTTGATAACTGAATAGAAAGACAACCTTGAAATTCTTTGAGAATTTTAAAATGATTCATTAATGAATCTTGCGAGTATCGAAAGATACACGAACCTAAACAGTAAAGTCCAATCAAGCATTCTGCTTGATGGTAAAACTATTTAAGCTAGTTAGTTTATAACTGACGAGGCAAACTTTTTATGAGAGTTTGATCCTGGCTCAGGATGAACGCTGGCGGCGTGCTTAACACATGCAAGT
>NZ_QSEU01000008.1:0-134700 GCF_003466705.1 Eubacterium sp. AM46-8 | reverse complement strand
GGCTTATTTATGGCAAATAAAAAAAGGATAATTGAAATTAATCAATTATCCTTTTTATTCTACATCAGATTTTCAGAATAAAAAATGTAGACTTTATTACATATTAAGACCATCAATTAACAATCCTTTATCATTCTTAGCATTATCAGAATTAAGATCCTCTATCTCTGCATCAGATAAAGGAAGGAAAGTTATAATAAATACGCCGTTCTTTAATTCGAATTTCTCGATTGCAATATGGTTATCAACGAACTCTTGAAGACTTTCCTGAATAAGCTGCAGGTTCTTCTTCTTATTCTTAAGCTTAAATCTTACAATTTTCTGGAAGTATGTATAACTATATTCATTAACTCTTGTTTCCTGATTAGCAATCTGCTCACGTTTTATTGCGTAACATATAATCTTGGAAAGGTTATTATCAAGAACATCATAAGAAGCAGAAGTAATAGAGATAAGCTTCTTCTGAATAATAGCATTACTGAGAATTTCTCCAAACTGTGCTATTGCATATGGTCTTTCAGCATCTTCTTTAATAACAATATTATCAAATAAATTGAAATAAATCTTGCTGCCTTCAGCTTCGTAAGAGAAGTTATATTCTACAAGCTTGCGACAGGAATTACTTATTTTGTTAAGAACATTCTTACCTACATGATAATCTACGACTTCTTTACCCAACGTATTAAGATCGACAATTACTGATTTTTCTTTAGAGAACTCCTGCATATTAATATTCGATATAAATGCATTGACCAGCTTAAGGTCGTCAGTATCCATTGACTTCGGTGGGGTAAGCTTTCCATTATCAACCGTAACCTCTAACAGTTCATCACCTTCATCATCGGTAATAATCTCTTTTAATAAATTATTCGATGCAGTCTCCATCATCAGAGTGAAAGATGATGGGCTGAACAGAGGCTTATCAACAAGGTCAACCGGATACATTCTAAGATATGAATCAATATTACCGGCAAGCTCACTTTCAATATATTTCCATGCACTTATTATTAAGTCATTCTTCAGGGAATTATATATTGAATTATTAGTGAAAGAGTACAGCCCTGGGAAATCAATTAACAGACTTCCTGAATCATTCTTCCATTCATTAGCTGCATCCTTCTTATCTTTGATAATGTCATTAAGTTCCTTATCACCATACAGTTTAGCATACTCATCAGGTCTTAAAGATCTAGCCAGTGAGATAAAACTTGCGAGAGGGTGTTTAGGATCATCAAAGTTCATATTGTCAATATCGTTGTTATATGCCTTATACCATCTTGCACGTTTCTGTAAACGCGACTTCTTAATCTTATTAATAATTGGCATTAAATCCTCACGGCTTGTCTTACCTTCAAGATATTCCATGAGAGTATCATCTATAAGCTCTGCCACATTATCCGCCGGAAAATTCATTAGATTCTTTTTTTTATTAAAGAATTCGAGAATAGCAGGATTAATATGCTTGGCAAGCTCTTCTATAAATCGCCTAGAATACTGTTCCATATTAACTCCTTCAATGTAAATATATTATATTATACGGGCTTTCGACATAAAAAGCAAATGTGAACTGAGTTCAATTTTGAAGCTTTTTTTAATTATTTGGTTTGATTTTTGTTTTATTTTGATTTTAAAGTGGAGGGTTGGTTTTTATTTGTTAAGGTCTAGACATATGTCGTCATATGATGTAAAATATCAATAAAACACTGCTCTATTGAAAGGAATACATATGATTTCAGTTAAATTTGAAGACGAAATATGGATATATTTTCAGACTAATCTAAGTTCAAGAACCAGAAAGGAATATTGGAATATTGTAAAAGATTTTGACAGATTGACAGGGCATGACCCAATGAAACTTACAAGAAAAGAAGCTTTGAATTATTACAATAACCTTATAGAAAAAGTTAACTCTAATAAACTTTCCTATAATACTGCCGTTATGCGTCTGTCGGTTATGAAATCTGTATGTACATTTATAGAGACATATACTGTTAACCACGGAAAGCGTTATATAAACCATTTTGAAAGCATGTCTCTTCCCGAACAGGATAAGATACTGCCTAAAGATGCAATTCCTGATGCCAGAGAAATTGATAATCTGCTCAGTGCGGCATTTGATGACAATGATAACAAAGCATTTTTAATATTCTCACTTGTTATTAAGATGGGACTTACCAATCAGGAAATATGCAGTCTTAATAGAGAATTCATCTGTCATGACAGTGAAGGACATCTGTGTTTTAGTATGCCGCCTAAGAATCACATAAGCAGATTTCTTATAATTCCTGATGATATTGGGACATTACTTGATAGATACATTGATGCCGAGAATATCCAGAGTGGTGCTATCTTTCTGAATCATAGAAAGAACAGAATTAAGATGCGTGACACTGAACGATTACTTGCTTCTTATACACAAAAGTTAGTAAAAAGCAGGAAGCTGCGTAGACATTACACAATGCAGACACTGCGTCATGCAGCAATAAGTTACATGCTGATTGGTGGTGCTTCTAAAGATGAGGTTGCCGCTTATACAGGAGTTACTGGAAAATGGATGAACAGATATGACCGTATTATTGCTTCAGATGTTATAAATGCAGCTGCCAATTATAATATAATTAATATCAGCCTTTCTGGAATTGACAATAACAGACATGAATAACTATAATACATTTTGATAAAATAACAGATTACGGAGGGACATTATGATATATAAACCATATAACATTTAGTTCAATATTATGAAACTGATCAGATGGGAATTGTACATCATTCTAATTATATAAGATGGTTTGAAGAGGCAAGATCATATATCCTTGAAGAGAACGGATTTGGATATAAGAAGATGGAAGAGTTAGGCATAATAAGCCTGTGTTATCAGTTAATGCCAGATATAAGTCAATGACACATTACTATGATACTGTAATTATTAACGTCAAAGTTGTAAAATATAACGGAGTAAAGATTACTCTTGAATATTCAGTGGTTGATGAAAAGACTGGTGAAGTCAGATGTACAGGTGAAAGTGAGCATTGTTTCCTTGATGCATCAGGCCGTCCGGTTTCATTGAAGCGTTCACTTCCGGAATTAAACGTCATATTTATAGAAATGTCTGAGAATGAATAACATTTTAACAATAATTTGATAAACAAAACCGCGGTACAGCATTACGCTATATCGCGGTTTCATAATTTAATAAATATTAATTATTTATGAATCTTTATCATAAATATTATGATTAGATAAGACTTTCATAAAGCTTTGTGATTTCTTCAACACTTGTTTCTCTTGGGTTACCAGGACGGCATGCATCATCATATGCAGACTGTGCAAGGAAAGAAATATCCTCCGGCTTAACAATATCTTTAAGATCAGAAGGAATTCCAACATCAGCAGCAAGCTTCTTAACTGCATCTATCGCAGCCTTTCTGTATTCATCCTGAGTCATCTTTTCTGTGCCCTCAACACCCATTGCCTTGGCAATATCACGATATTTTTCACCTGTACATGGTGCATTGTATTCCATACCTGTTGGAAGAATAATAGCATTAGCAACACCATGTGGTGTATCATAAAGTGCTCCAAGAGGATGTGCCATAGAATGGACAATACCAAGACCTACATTAGAAAAGCCCATACCTGCTATGTACTGTCCTAAAGCCATTCCTTCTCTTCCTTCAGGAGTGTTATCAACTGCGCCTCTTAAACTCTTGGCAATAATCTCAATTGCTTTAAGATGGAACATATCAGATAATTCCCATGCTCCAGCTGTAATATAGCCTTCAATTGCATGTGTAAGTGCATCCATACCCGTGGCTGCAGTGAGTCCCTTAGGCATGCTTGACATCATGTCAGGATCTACAACAGCAACAACCGGAATATCGTGTGGATCCACACATACCATCTTGCGATTCTTCTCTGCATCAGTAATTACATAGTTGATAGTAACCTCTGCAGCTGTACCTGCTGTAGTAGGGACTGCAATAATTGGAACTGCTGGTTTCTTAGTATCAGCAACACCTTCAAGACTCCTTACATCTGCGAATTCAGGATTATTAATTATGATACCGATTGCCTTGGCTGTATCCATTGAAGAACCTCCACCAATAGCGATTAAGTAATCTGTTCCAGCATTCTTAAATGCTTCTACACCTGTCTGTACATTCTCAATAGTTGGATTAGGCTTAATGTTCGAATATAATTCATAAGGGAAGCCATTATCATCAAGAACTTTAAGGACCTTTGCTGTTACTCCAAACTTTACAAGATCAGGATCTGAACATACAAATGCTTTCTTGAATCCTCTTGACTTAACCTCTGTTGCAATCTCCTGGATTGCACCTGCTCCATGATAAGAAGTTCCGTTCAAAATAAATCTCTGTGCCATAAAAACGCCTCCATAATTATAAAATTGTTCACTTTTAATAAGTTGAATACATTTTAACATTGTGATAAAAAAATAACAAGCTGTGTTTTATTAAAAAAATATAATAAAATTATGATTTCTTATAAACAATTACCCTTTATCTTCTTGGGAATAAATGTTATACTTATAACAATGATTGTTTAATTAGTAGAAGTGTAATTAACAATTTAACATTAAAAGGAGATACAGACATTATGAATATATCAGAATCAGTTAAATACATCGGTGTTGACGATACTACAATAGATTTATTTGAAAGCCAGTACGTTGTTCCAGAAGGCGTTTCATATAATTCATATGTAATACTTGATGAAAAGATTGCAATCATGGACACAGTCGATAAACGTGGAATGAAAGAATGGGAAGATAATCTCTTAAAGACTTTAGATGGAAAGAAAGCTGATTATGTAATAGTCCAGCATATGGAGCCTGATCATGCTGGAAGCCTTGCAAGACTTCTTGAACTTTTTCCTGATATAACTGTTGTTGGCAATGCAAAGACATTTGTTATGATTAATCAGTTCTTTGAAAATATTAACATTAAGGATTCCCTCACAGTCAAAGAAGGAGATACTCTTAATCTCGGTTCTCATACTCTTACATTCGTTATGGCTCCAATGGTTCACTGGCCAGAGGTTATGGTAACATATGAAAGCAGTGAAAAAATTCTTTTTTCAGCAGATGGATTCGGAAAATTTGGAGCGCTTTCTCTTACTGAGAATGAAGACTGGGCATGCGAAGCCAGAAGATATTACTTTAATATAGTTGGCAAGTATGGTGCACCAGTGCAGACTTTATTGAAGAAAGCATCAGCACTTGATATTAAGACTATATGTCCATTACATGGTCCTGTATTATCTGATAACCTTGGATATTACCTTGACTTATATAATACATGGAGCAGTTACCAGCCAGAAAGCAAAGGTATATTCATAGCATATGCGTCTATTCACGGTAACACTGCTGTTGCAGCCAATAGATTTGCAGATATACTTCGTGATAAGGGCGTTGAAAAGGTTGTTGTTACTGACCTTTCCAGATGTGATATTGCAGAAGCCGTTGAAGATGCTTTCAGATATGACAGAATGGTTTTAGCTGCTGCAAGTTATGATGCAGGTGTATTCCCAATTATGCAGGATTTTCTTCATCATCTTCAGTCAAAAGCATTCCAAAATAGAACTATAGGACTTATTGAGAATGGTTCATGGGCTCCAACAGCAGCTAAGACAATGCGTAGTATACTTGATACGATGAAGAATATTACAATTGTTGAACCTGTTGTCACAATTAAATCAGCACTTAAAGAAAATGATATTCCAGCATTAGAAGAACTTGCTGATGCTTTAAAATAAACATTTTCTATTTCTATCTATAATGAAACAACAATATTGTTAAAGAGGGTGTTTTTATGAACAATTTCGCTGTTATAACAAAAGCAGAGCAGGACGTTGCTAAAGCAAAAGCACATTTATCTGTCCTTAAACAGAATATAGCTGACACTAAAACCAGACTTAATCAGGCAAAGAGTGATTACGAGAGTAATATTAATACAGCTCCAACCGATAATTCTGGTATTCATGATTTAATTTTGTCAGTAGATCTTATAAAGATTGAATTGAATAAAGCAGAAGCATCCCTTTTGTCACTTAATGATAAAATTAATACTGCCAAAGAAAATTCAAAGCATGCTTCAGATATACACTCTGCAGCAAAGCAGAGAACTATCGAGATGGGAGACAAATTCTATTCAGTCAAGAAAAAAGCCGATTCTTTTAAAGACAGCATCAATCAGGTAACTGAGGCTCTTGACGCTAAGAAAGCTATATATGATGAGTTTGCTGGTTCATCTGATAATTCTCAGGATAAAATTGATGAAGCAAAAGTTCAGCTTAAAGAATTACAAGAAAAATATACTAATACAGTTACATCTATTCAGGATCTTCAGGAGGAATATGATCGTAATTCAGCTCTTATATCAGGAAGAAAAGCAATGCTTGAAAAAGCTGAAGCTGAAGAAGCTGAAAAGAAAAAAGAATATGAGCAGATTCGTACAACAGAAACTTCTAAGAAAGTGGCTTATGATCGTGCTGTTGAAGTGCAGAACAGACTTAAACCAGCATATGAAGAAGCAGTTACTGCAGAGTCATCCGCAAAAGAAGAATATGACATTGCTGCCAGACAGCTTGAAGAAGCAAAAAAGGCATATGATGATGCAGTTAATGATGAAGCTTCTAAGGAAAAATTCTATAATTCACAGGTTGACATAGGACGTGATTCTCATAATTATGATTTTGATGCTATTCTTGACAATTTAAGAACAGAACAGAAGAAAGTTTCATTAATAAATGATTACACAATTAACAACCCTGATATCCGGGATTACTGCAAGGATTTAATTCTTTATAATCTTACAATAACCGGTTATAAAATATATCTTTTGGTGAATGGATTAGTAATTTAAAAGGTTTATCAGGTCTTTCATATATACAGGTACGATACACCATGAATAATATTCCAGAAAAGACCAATTATTCATGTGAGATTAAGAATGACCCTGAAGGAAGAATTGATATATTTGAATGTGATATTACTGATATGACTAATGTAGTCAAAAGGCCTTTCTTTACTGAGAACGATTTCCTTTCTGGAAATGACATCTATCAGCTGAGCCTTAAGTCGATTCAGTATGATATTAACAATGCAGAGATTGCTTACAATACATCCAAGACAACAACAGATAATGCGGCATCTGATCTCGAAGAAAAGAAAAAAATTGTTCCAGAACTTAAAGATGCCTATGAAAAAGCTGTCAAGAATGCTGAATCAATCAAGATGAATTATAACACCCAGCGTGCTATGGTTAACCGTTCTAAGACTGATTATGATGAAGCTGCCAAGGTATCTGCTGATGCATATAAAGTATATGAAGAATACAAGGCTAAAGCTGATTCTATACTTGAAGAATATAATAGAATAACATCAACAACATCTTCTATTAACATTGAATATGAGAATGCCAGAAAGAATGTAGAAAAGATTCTCAATGATATTGATAGTGCTAAAAGCAATATAAAGAAACTTGAAGAATTTGATAGCAATTCTGTTTCTATGCTTAATAATGCCAAGCAGGAATATGAAGAGGCAAAAGCACGATATGATGAAGTAATTGATGCCCAGCATAATGCTGCTGAAAATATGCCACAGATTAAAGCAGAACTTGATGAATGTATCAAAGATGAAGAAGCTAAGAAAAAAGCTATGGAAGATGCTCTTGCAGATGAAATGAATATGCGCAAGAAAATTAAACAGACTAACGATGATATCAATCAGATACGCTTCAGACTTCATGAAGCAGAAGAAAAACTCAGTAAAGCTCAGGCTAATTCAGATGCTAATGGAAGAACTGCTGAATCACTAAAGTTAGTTTATGATAATGCCAAGACAGAATATGAAAAAGCTAATTATACATATACGCAAAGCAGTAGTATATGCAGCCAGCTTTCTAAAGTTTTTTATAAGCTTAATTATGAGGCTACACGAAGCGACTATAATAAAACAGATTATGATGAAGCCAAAACTGCATATGATTCTGCTTTACAGCAATTCAGCCAGTTAACAGGTATGACGTTCAACTATATAGACGAAACAGATTCTACAATAGATAATCAGCAGAGTTCTAAGAATTCTGAAGTTAAAGAAAAAGGATTATTTTCTAAATTCTTTGGTGGAAAAAAGAAATAATCAGTTACATACAACAAATATAACAGGATGGACTAATTAATGCTTTCAACAATTGAATCAATAAACAGCGTAATCAATAACTTTATCTGGGGGCTTCCGGCTATGATATGTATAATCGGTGTCGGTATCGTATTAAGTATAAGAACCAGATTTATCCAGATAAGGAAATTTCCTTATGCAATGAAGATAACTATAGGGCGCATGCTTAAGAAGCGTATTGCTTCTGACGGCGCCCTTACGCCATTCCAGGCAGTCTGTACGGCTCTTGCAGCAACCGTTGGAACTGGCAACATTGCTGGTGTAGCCGGTGCAATTGCAATAGGCGGTCCTGGAGCTGTATTCTGGATGTGGATATCAGCTATTCTTGGAATGTGTACTAAATTCTCTGAAGTTGTTCTTGCAGTACATTTCAAAGAAACTAATGATAAAGGCGAACTTGTTGGCGGACCAATGTATTACATAAAGAACGGACTTAAAAAACATTGGCACTGGCTTGCTTATCTTTTCTCAGCACTGGGAGTACTTACTGTATTTGGAACAGGTAATGCAACACAGGTTAATACAATTATTACTGCTATAGATTCAGCTTTAATTAATTACAGTATTATTTCTTCTGATTCAACACATATAGTTAATCTTATAATTGGAATTATCATTATGATTCTTATTGCGCTTATTATGATTGGCGGTATTAAAAGAATAGGTAAAGTTACAGAAAAACTAATTCCATTTATGGCAATACTTTATATAATTCTTGCTATTGGCGTTATAATAGCAAATATTTCAAATGTTCCTGCTGTATTCAAGTCAATATTTGAAGGTGCATTTTCTCCTGCATCAGTTACAGGTGGAGCAGTTGGAAGCTTCTTTATGAGTATGAAAAAAGGAGTCTCACGAGGTATCTTTTCTAATGAAGCCGGTCTTGGTACAGGATCAATTGCACATGCATGTGCAGATACAAGAAAACCTGTAAAGCAGGGCTTCTTCGGGATTTTTGAAGTATTTGTGGATACTATTGTAATATGTACATTAACTGCACTTGTTATATTATGCAGTGGTGTGCCTGTAGGATATGGTCAGGCTGCCGGAGCAGAACTTACTATATCTGGTTTTACATCTACTTATGGTGGATGGGTATCAATATTTACTGCTGTAGCAATGTGCTGTTTTGCATTTTCAACAGTTATTGGCTGGGGACTTTATGGACAGAGATGTATCGAATTTCTTTTTGGTCCTAAATCCATCAAACCTTTTATGGTTATTTACTCATTAGTTGCTGTCATAGGTGCAACTATGAACTTAGGCCTTATGTGGAGTATTGCAGAGACATTCAACGGACTTATGGTAATTCCTAACCTCATTGCTGTGTTCCTCCTTTCGGGTACAGTTGTACAGCTTGTAAAAGATTATTTTAATGATGAAGGCAAGAAGAAGGTAAATTAATAATGAAGCACATACTGCTCATAGCTACTGGTGGAACAATTGCATCTAAAGATAATGGCAATGGACTTACACCATCTATTGATGTTAATATTTTACTTGAATATATTCCAGCTATAAGACACATATGTTCAGTTAATGGAATATCCATTATGAATATCGACAGCAGCAATATGAACACAGATTATATTGCCAGAATATCTGAATGTATTAAAGATAACTATGATAATTATGATGGATTTGTAATAACACATGGAACTGATACATGCGCTTATACTGCTGCAGCATTATCATACCAGCTTGTAAATCTATCCAAACCTGTTATTCTCACTGGCTCTCAATTACCAATTGACGCAGATGGTACAGATGCTATTGATAATCTTGCACATGCATTTATTTATTCATGCGAAGATATTTCTGGCGTATTTCTTGCATTTTATAACAAATTAATATCTGGAAGACATGCCAAGAAACTTAGAACAACCAGTTTTAATGCATTTGAAAGTATTAATTATCCTGTAATTGCAACAATACATGATAATAAAGTAGTCTATAATAAAAATATAGCTATCTTTAAATGTAGTGGTAAATTTCATATTGAAACTGATATGTGCACTGACATAATGATTATTAATTTATTTCCAGGAATGGATTATAAAATATTTGATTACATTGAATCATCATGCAAAGGAGTTATCATTCAGGGATATGGTCTTGGCGGTATACCAGATAATATTACAGACTATATTCACAATCTGACTAGCAATAATATATGTGTTGTTGTAACAACACAATGTCTGTATGAAGGAATAAATCTTAATGTTTATGAGATTGGACATAATCTTGCAAAAGAAAATGTCATTAATGGAAAAGATATGACTATAGAAAATCTAACAATGAAGCTTATGTGGTCTCTAGCACATTTTAATAATATTGATAATGTTAAGGATTTTATAGAAAAGGAGTTATATTAATATGCTGACCGAACAAAGACACGAAATAATTCTTAATCTTTTATCTGAAAAAAGAAGTATAACCGTTACTGAACTTAAAGAACTGCTTAACACATCAGAATCAACTATACGGCGTGATCTTAATACACTTGATGAACAGGGTAAATTAACTAAAGTATTCGGTGGAGCTGTAGAGAAGAATAATGGAGTCTCAACTACGGAATTATCTGTTTCTCAGAAAGCTACAGTCAATACTGAAGAAAAGAAAAAAATTGCCATGTACGCGGCAAAGCTTGTTTCACCTAATGATTTCATATATATTGATGCCGGAACAACCACAGAATATCTTATTGATTATCTTGAAGAGAAAACCGCAACTTATGTAACTAATGCTGTTACACATGCAAGAAAACTTGCAATTGCAGGCTTTAAAGTAATACTTATTGGCGGAGAACTTAAAGGAATAACTGAAGCTGTCGTCGGTAATCAGGCAATTATTACTATAGACAGAATGAATTTTAATAAAGGTTTCTTTGGAACTAATGGAATAACTGAAAAATCAGGGTTCACAACTCCTGATATTAATGAAGCACTTGTTAAAGAAACAGCATTTGCACATTGTCATTTCAAATATATTCTTACAGACAGTTCCAAATTCGGAGAAACAAGTGCAGTAACATTTGGAAGTATTAATGAAGCAACTATTATTACAGACAAAAAAATTGGCAGCTTTGCAAAGCTGCCAAACATAATAACAGTATAATTATATCTAATATTATAGCACGCTGGCAATGATTTTACTTATAATAAGAACAAAGTTTCTGTCATAATCATTCCAGCGGCTTCTATGATTAAACACATCATAGAAGAAATAGTATCTTCTATATTTAAATTCAAACCATGTACTGATGAATGCCATTATATTACTGTCTGATAACTCATTATATAATTCCTTATGCCATGCCTCCACAGATGAAACAATACCGATTGACATAGAATTATTCTTATTATATCTAGATAAGAATGCCTTATCATTA
Source organism: Eubacterium sp. AM46-8 (assembly GCF_003466705.1). Lineage (NCBI taxonomy): Bacteria > Bacillati > Bacillota > Clostridia > Eubacteriales > Eubacteriaceae > Eubacterium > Eubacterium sp. AM46-8. Next base: position 123,103 of record NZ_QSEU01000008.1, on the reverse strand, counting down.
AGAATATTCGTCATATCCGGCATTCTCTTATATTCACCACAAGAATATATAAGCTCGGAATTATCATTATATATTCTCAGTCCATCAATCTCAAACTGCTCTATAATATTATTGGCAACATCATCAATTGCATCTTTTCCTCTGGATACAAGTTCAAGAATTATGTCAGATACCACGCCTGACATATATTCTGAATGATCAGACAAATCAAGAATTTTATGAATATGCCTGCTATTATTCTCAAGTGAACCATGCTTGCTTTCATTATATATAATAAATCTGTTTCGTCCTTTTTCTTTTGCAAAGTACAGGCATTTATCAGCTTTTCTGAAAAGTTCCTCATAATCCGTTCCATCTTTAGGAAACAGACTTACACCAACAGAAAGAGTAACTCCAAAATCTTCAATTCTGCTGTCAAATGCATATTGTAATTCCTTACGCATAGTTGTAAGAAGAATCCTCAAATCCTCTTCGTCTTTAATATTATTAGTAAATATATAGAATTCATCTCCACCAAATCTTCCAGCAATTCCTCGTCCGTTAAGGTTAGCATTTATAATGCCTGCTATCTTACTTAATACTTCATCGCCAAAAAGATGACCATATGTATCATTAATGCTCTTGAAATTATCAACATCAAACATAATCATATAATGAATCTTATCATCTTTGGATGCGATTACTGATTTCGTATATTCCATGCATGCACGTTTATTAAGAAGTCCAGTGGCAGAATCAACAGCTTCACTTGTTGCATAATAAGGAATAACATCCGAAACACATCCATCAACAGTCTCAAGATAACCTGCAACAACAGATGTTTTATTCGTTGAAAACAGGCTGTCACCATTCACTTTGAATTTGTACAGTTCATCGTTATGCTCATCAAGCGGCAGGTAAACCATACAGCTGAACATATTAGAACCATTCTTTAAATAATTATAAAATGTAGCAAACTCCTTACGCTCTGAATCAGACCTTAATATTCTTAACATTCTTTCCCTAAACTGTTCCAGAGTTACCTTAATAGGTGCATTGCACTGATTACCACGGTACAGATATATTGTAAACATATCCGTGTAAGAATTGTAATCAAATAAATAATTTCTGTATGTAGATAGTATTGTCCTGTACTTATTGACATTGTCCAAAGCCATAAGATACCTGCTCTCAACTGCTGAAAGAAAATAACATCTGACTTCAATTACATTCTCACCTGACAGAATCTTCCCATTATTAGAAATCACCATATCTGTCCAGTAATATTCACCAATACCATTTCTTAACAGAATCAGCATTCTACAATTCTCGCCTGGCTTAAGCGTCTCAAAAGCCATCTTAAAATCCTTAAGATTATCCTGATGAACAATATCAAGAAAATTAATACCCACAAGTTTTTCTACAAAATGATAGAAATGTTCATCCGCATTAATAACTTCATAATTTCTTCTAATTAAAACATCACAATACGCAACACAATTCTCTTTTCCAAAATGATTCTCTGATATAATCATAGTTCACGTCTCCATCCTGATAAATTATTATCATTGTAACACGAATATAACGAATTATCTATTGAAAAATATATTAACTTATATATGTATATTTACTTGAAAAACACATTTTAAAAATGTATTCTATTAATACATTTAGTACATACATCAGGGGGTATATATGGAGTACAAAGTAGCATTATGTGACGATGACGAAAAATTGCCAGTAAGATAATGGAGGCATTTAATAATGAACTTCAATGTGTCTGTTCAATTTCTTCAGATACAAGAATAGTTTTCATAACTTCACATGAGGAACTTGTATTTGATACATTTGAATATACACCATTCTACTTTATCAGAAAGAAATATTATGAAGCAGGTATAAAGGAACTCATAAATAAACTTGCACAATAAAATTTTGTCAGAATCCATGTTTCCGCCAAGTATCGGTATATTAATTGAGAACCGATCATTTGTCTCTAATTACACAGCATTTGAGAATCTAAAGTCTCTGGCATCTATCCGAAAGCGTATTGATGATAACCGCATACGCGAGACTCTTACCGAGATTGGGCTTGATCCTGACGATAAAAGAACATTCCGCAAGTTCTCTCTTGGTATGAAGCAGAGACTTGGAATTGCTGCTGCCATCATGGAGAATCCCGATATCATTATCCTTGATGAACCAATCAATGCACTTGATGATACAGGTACAGAGCAGATTCGTGACATACTCATCAGGCACAGGGAAAGAGGTGCTTTAATTATAATTGCATGCCACGACGCAGACGAGCTTAATTTCTTATCTGATGAAATTATCGAAATCGTTCAGGGGCAGATTAAGCCATCGAAAGATGATAAAAAATCTGCTTAAAATATTGACATATCATCACTATACATATAAGGTTGTCCTTAAAGGGACAGCCTTATTTATTTATAATGGCTATTACAATGAAAAGTACGGAAACAAGGTGATTATTATGAATACAGATATTAAACTTGTGGCTCTTGATTTAGACAGGACAACTCTTAATTCGGAAAGCCATCTGTCAGAAGTAAACAGACAGGCATTAATTGATGCCATAAGCAACGGAGTACATGTATGTATCGCAAGCGGACGTGCATTTGACACACTGCCTGAGGATGTCATATCAGTTCCAGGAATTGAATATGCAATAACAAGCAATGGTGCTGCCATTTACCGTATTGCAGGCAAAGAGTGCCTTAAATCCTATGTTCTTACACCGGAATCAGTAAAGACAATACTTAAACTCACAGAGAATGATATTGTGACATATGAAGCATTTATAAAAGGACAGGCATTTGCTTCAACAGAATATACTGCACATCCTGAAAAATACGGTGCTACAGAACACTCACTTAACTATGTAAAGAAAACAAGAATTCTTAAAGACGACATTGTATCCTTCATACTTGAACACTGCCATGAATTAGACAGTATTGACATAGTAGTCGGCGATGAAGAATTAAAGAAAAACATAATGGACAGAATAAGAAAAGCCACAGACGAAGTCTACATGACAAGTTCAATAAGCCAGCTTCTTGAGATATCATATAAAGACGCCGGCAAGAAATCAGGCGTCAAATTCTTAACAGAATACCTAGGTCTGTCCCGTGAAAATGTAGCAGCCTTCGGTGACGCAGACAACGACACAGATATGATAGAATACGCCGGCGTAGGAATAGCAATGGAAAACGCCGCACCACACCTGAAACAAATAGCCGACCACGTAACGCTGCACCACGATAAAGACGGCGTAGCATACGCATTCCGCAATATACTTAATATATGTTAATCTTGGGCTTTTTCAATATAGTTATATGCATATATGCCTGTCTATAGCTCACAAGCGACTATTGACGAGCTGTGTATGAGTTAATACCGCTATATACAAAAGTTCGGTGTGTGAAGTCTCGTTCAAGCGAAGCGCATTTGACTTCGCACACCGTAATAAACTATGTAGATAGCGGTATTTACTCATACTAAGCGAGGAAATCGGAGCTTGTGAGCTATAGACAGGCATATATGCATTTTAAATACAATAAAAAGCCCAGAATTAACACAGATTAATATTCAAGGTTGAAATGCGTCTGCAAAATGTGTAAAATATTATGAGATTTATTTAGCAATATAAGGAGATTAATAATGAACGAACAGGATTGTAAGAAATTAGCAGAGCTCTTATTCCCTGATGTGGATAAGACACCTGATTATTATGAGGAGAAATACCCATATAGAAAACTTCCAAACAAGGCAGAGGTAACAAGATTAGGTCCAAGTCCAACTGGATTTATCCATCTTGGTAATCTCTACAGTGCCTTAGCTGATGAGAGAATCGCTCACAAGAACGGTGGTGTGTTCTACTTAAGAATTGAAGATACAGATGCCAAGAGAACTGTTGAAGGTGCTGTTGACCTTGTAATTAATTCTTTAAGATATTTTGATATTGAGTTTGATGAGGGTGCAGGATTCCCGGATTCTGACCCTGTTAATGCATACGGACCTTATTATCAGACACAGAGAGTTGATATATACCATACATTTGCAAAGGAACTTGTTCTTAAAGGACTTGCTTACCCTTGCTTCTGTACAGAGGAGGAACTTGAGGCTGTAAGATTACAGCAGGAGGCTGACAAGGTTCTTACTGGATATTATGGCAAATATGCTGTATGCCGTGACCTTTCTTTAGAGACTATCGAGGAAAATCTTAAGGCAGGAAAGCCTTATGTGCTTAGACTTCGTTCACAGGGAAGTCCTGAGAATGAAATCACATTTACAGACAGCATTAAGGGAGAGATTAAGCTTCCAGAGAATATCCATGATGTAGTTCTTCTTAAGAAAGATGGTATTCCAACATATCATTTTGCACACGCAATTGATGACCACTTTATGAGAACGACAACAGTTGTCCGTGGTGGTGAATGGCTTGCTTCCGTTCCAATCCACTATGAATTATTCCATGTATTAGGCTTTAAGATGCCAAAATACGCACATACAGCACATCTTATGAAGTTTGATGAGGAAACAGGCGGAAAGAGAAAGTTATCTAAGAGAAAAGATCCGGAGCTTTCACTTGATTACTACAGAAAAGACGGATATCATCCATACACAATGAAGGTCTATCTTCTTACACTCCTTAACTCTAACTTTGAGGAATGGCATGAGAAATTCCCTGACAAGGATATCAATGAATTTCCATTCTCTGTAGATAAGATGAGTGTTTCAGGTGCATTATTTGATAAGGAAAAGCTTCATAACATCTGTAAGAATGAGCTTTCTAAGTTATCAGAAGATGATTTATACGAATTCCTTCACAACTGGGCATTAGAGAATGAGCCTGAGATGGAAAAGGTATGGTTTGCTGACAAAGAAAAGTTACTTGCTATATTAAGACTTTACATGGGTGTTGGTGCCAAGAGAAGAAGAAAAGACTTCATGTATGCTAAGCAGATATTTGAACTTATCAGCTTCTTCTTTGATGGCGAGTCTGGTGAAAGAGATGAATTCAGATTAGCTGATGACGAGGTTAAGGCTATTCTTAATGATTACCTTGCAGCTTATGACCATAATGATGATAACAGCATGTGGTTTAACAAGCTTAAGGAAATAGCTGACAAGAACGGCTATGCTTCTGATATGAAGGCTTACAAGGCTAATCCGGAGAACTTTAAGGGTAATGTATCAGACGTTGCAGAGGTTGTAAGAATTGCTGTAACCGGCAGAGCTAATACTCCTGATCTGTGGGCTATCGTTCATATCATGGGTGAAGAGCAGATGAAAGAGCGTATAAGCCGTTTCCTTTAATTAATACTAGTTTATAAGTCAACATAATAAGGAGGCTATGTAATATGTATGACCTTATGATAATCGGCAGCGGACCTGCGGGAATATCTGCTGCACTCACTGCTAAAGCAAGAAATCTTAACTTTATATGGTTTGGTTCAAGAGCACTAAGCACTAAGATAGAGAAAGCCGAGAAAATCATGAATTATCCTGGACTTCCTGCTGTTACCGGAAGCGAAATGCAGTCTGTGTTCTTAAAGCAGATTGACGACTGTGGCATTACTATAACAGAGTCACAGGTTAATTCCATATATGACTGCGGCGGTTATTTTGCAGCCGGTGCTGATAATGAGATATATGAAGCCAAAGCTGTCATAATGACTGTTGGTATGACAACAACAAGAGAGATTGAAGGTGAAGCAAGGCTTTTAGGTTGTGGCGTAAGTTATTGTGCTACATGTGATGGAGCATTATATAAGAATAAGGATATTGCTGTTATATGTGCATCACCTAAATTCGAGGATGAAGTAACATTTTTAGCAGGACTTGCTAACCATGTATACCTTTTCACACCTTATAAAGGAACCAGTTTACAATATGATAACATGACACATTATAACGGACTGCCTGCAAGTGTTGACGGAGATAAGAAGGTAGCTTCTGTAACCTTCAAGGGAGAAGCTATCCCCGTAAGCGGTGCATTCTTCTTAAAGGATTCTATTAATCCGGGTGTATTATTATCAGGACTTGATATGGCTGGTGGACATATTATTGTTGACAGAACTCAGAAGACTAATATTGATGGTGTATATGCAGCAGGCGACTGTACAGGCAGACCTTATCAGTATGCCAAGGCTGTTGGTGAAGGAAATGTTGCTGTACACAGCGTACTTGACTATCTGAAAAAACATAAAGATAATTAGTTTAACAGGAGACGATTAATAATGGGTGAAATATGGGATATCTATGATGTCGATAAACAGCTTACAGGCCGTACAATGAAACGTAATGACTGGAACATGAAGGATGGTGACTATCACTTAACTGTTCTTGGTATAATCAAAAGACCTGATAATACATTTTTAATAACACAGAGAGTCTTAACTAAAGCATGGGCACCAGGGCACTGGGAAGTCTCAGGCGGTGCATGCCAGGCTGGAGAGACATCTTTTCAGGCTGTCTGCCGTGAGGTTTTAGAAGAAACCGGTGTTGATGTATCACATGCTGATGGCGGCTTTGAATTTTCTTACAGAAGAGATAATCCTGAAGAAAAGGATAATTATTTTGTTGATATCTATAAGTTTAACATGGATATTACAGAAGCAGATATACATTTACAGACAGAAGAGACTGCCGGTTTCAGATTTGCTACAGCAGAAGAAATCAAGGCTATCGCTGACAGAGGAGAATTTCTTCATTACGACAGCATAAGGAAGGTTTTTGAATAATTAATTTAAAGACAGGGAGTTTTTATATGCTGAAATATCTTAAAAAATACTGGCTTTTTGCCATTCTTGCACCTTTATTCATGGTGGGCGAGGTTCTTGCGGACCTCGTTCAGCCTCGTTTAATGAGCACCATCGTGGATGAAGGTGTTTTAGGTTTATCTAATAACGGTGTTGGTAATCTGAATCTTGTACTTACCGAAGGACTTAAGATGATAATATTCGTAATTCTTGGCGGATTATCCGGTATCTTATGTGGTGTGTGTGCTAATATTGCATCGCAGAATTTTGGTAATGATTTAAGAAAAGATATATTTAAAAATATTATGTCTTTCTCCTTCGAACAGACTGACAAATTCTCTACAGGTTCACTTATCACAAGAGTTACCAACGATATAACACAGTTACAGAATTTTATCCAGATGAGTATGCGTGGTTTTATAAGGACATTTATGCTTTTTGCCGGCGGCATAATATGCATGTTATCCCTTAATCTAAGCTTTGGTGCAGTTATCGCATGTGCACTGCCGCTTGTAACCATATGTGTTATATATTTTCTTTCTAAAGCTAATCCACTTTTTTCAAAACTGCAGCAAAAGCTTGATAATGTTAATAATGTAATGCAGGAAAATGTATCAGGTTTCCGTGTTGTCAAGGCCTATGTTAAAGAAGCTTACGAAAAAGAACGTTTTGGCAGCTCCAATGATGATCTTGTAAATACACAGCTTAATGTGCTGATGATTTTCTCATATATGCAGCCAATTATGAATATTATTCTTAACCTGTCTGTAGTTGCTGTTATAAAGGTTGGTGGTATTCAGGTCTCAAATGCTAACGTTACACCCGGTAATGTGATGGCGGCAATTACATATGTAACTCAGTCTCTTAATGCAGTTATGCGAATGACTAATATGTTCCAGACCGCATCAAGAGGTATTGCTTCAGGCAGACGAATTAATGAGGTGCTTGCCTGCGAGCCGTCTATCAAAGATGGTTCATTTAACGCCACGACTTCAATTAAAGGTAAAATTGAATTTAAAAATGTAACATTTGCATATCCATTAACTGGCGATAAGAAGATTCTTGATAATATTAATCTTGTTATCAATCCCGGCGAAACTATCGGTATTCTTGGTGAAACCGGTTGCGGTAAAACAAGTCTTATTAACCTGATTCCAAGATTCTATGATGTATGCGAAGGAAGCGTGCTTGTTGATGATATTGATGTAAGGGAATATAACCTTAAGAATCTGCGTGAGCGTATATCTGTAGCTCTGCAGAAAAGTGAAATATTCCAGAGCACTATTAAAGAGAACATCCAGTGGGGTCGTGAAAACGCAACTGACAATGACATTGCAAATGCAGCTTCTATCGCACAGGCTATGGAATTTATCAGCACTTCAGCAGATGGATTTGACACTCTTGTAACACAACAGGGAACGAGTCTTTCCGGCGGTCAGAAGCAGAGAGTTGCCATAAGCCGTACAATTCTTAAACAATCTGAAATTATTATATTTGATGATGCAACCAGTGCACTTGATTTAAAGACGGAAGCCAGCCTGTATTCAATGCTTAAAAATACATATCCGGACACTACCAAGATTATTATTGCACAGAGAATTGCCTCTGTTAAAGATGCAGACAGAATTGTAATTCTTGATGACGGACATATAAGTGCTGTCGGCACTCATGACGAACTGCTCAAAAACAGTGCAATATATCAGGATATATATAATTCACAGTTGAATAAGAAATAGCAAGGAGACAGAGATATTATGGCTGAGGATAAGAATACTTCACAGATTAATATGAGGATTCCCGGCATGAAGGGAGGACCCAGAAACAGAGGTGCCGTTGTTGAAAAGCCTGTCAACAGTAAAGAAACATTTATGCGCCTTATGCAGTATTTTGCTAAAGAAATACCTGTAATTACTGCTCTTTTTATTGCCGTAGTTATAATGGTTGTATGCTCTGTCTATGCTCCAAAGCTTCAGAGTCAGGCAATTGATTATATTTCTTTAAGAAAATTTAATAATTTAAATCATATACTTATCTTCATGTTAGTGGTATACATAATATACAGTATATGCACATTTATACAGACAAGATTAAGTGCCATATTAAGTCAGAGAATTGTTAAGCACATGAGACAGGATCTTTTTAATAAGATTGTAAGTATGTCAGTTAAGTATCTTGACCAGCATTCACATGGTGACATTATGAGCCGTATGACTAATGATGTTGAGAATATTTCTAACACTGTATCGCAATCTATGAGTTCGTTATTCTCAGGCATTCTTACTATTATTGGAACTGTCGTTATGATGGTTGTTTTGTCTCCGCAGCTTGCATTATGTTCCTGCACAACAGTGATTCTTACTATATTTGCAACTAAGAATTTATCTAAAGCCATGAGGAAATTCTATTCCAAACGGCAGGTTCTTTTGGGACAGCTTAATGGTACTGTTGAGGAGATGGTCACTGGTATCAAGACTGTTACAGCATTTGACAGACAAGAAAATGTATGCAGTGATTTTAATAATACATCTGATGAACTGACTAAGGTTGGTATTAAAGCCGAGATTCTTGGTGGTTCTATGGGGCCTGTAATGAATGTCATTAACAATATCGGCTTCGTCATTATTGCAGGGGCTGGAGGATATTTTGCTATTAAAGGATATGTATCCATCGGTGTAATATCAGCATTTATCGTATATGCCAAGCAGTTTGGCAGACCTATTGATGAGCTTGCCAATATATGGGGGCAGATTCAGACTGCCATAGCCGGAGCTGAAAGAGTATTTGCTGTTCTTGATGAACCTTCCGAGGATAAATCAGGTGAATTTACAATGGATAATTCTACCGGCAACATTGAATTTAATCATGTTGATTTCTCCTATATACCGGGGAAACAGGTATTATATGATTTCAACCTTAAGGTTAAAGCCGGACAGAAGGTTGCACTTGTAGGAAGCACGGGAAGCGGTAAGACTACCGTTGTCAATCTTCTTATGAGATTCTACGATATTGACAATGGCAGTATAACTATTGACGGTGTTAATATTAAAGATATAGACTGTGAGAATCTCAGGAAGAATACTGCCATTGTATTACAGGATACTGTTCTTTTTGCTGATACTGTAAAGAATAACCTTTTATATTCAAGACAGGATGCAACAGATACTGAAATAATCACTGCTGCGAAAAAGGCTAACTGCCATAATATGATTATGCATCTTCCTGGCGGATATGATTCTGTGCTTGCTAAAGACGGACAGAATCTGTCACAGGGACAACGCCAGTTACTATCAATTGCTAGAGCATTTGTTGCCAGTCCTAAGATACTTATACTTGATGAAGCAACCTCAAGTGTTGATACACGAACAGAAAAAAGGATTCAGGATGCAATGACTAATCTTATGAAAAACAGAACAAGTCTTATTATTGCACACCGGCTGTCAACTATTCAGGACGCTGATGTCATAGTTGTTATGGATAATGGAAGAGTTGTCGAGACAGGTAATCATGAGACTCTTCTTGCTGCTAAAGGCAGATATTATGAGCTGTATATGACACAGTTTGCTGGAAAAACAATCTGATTATTAAGACAAGGAGATAAGGATAATTATGGGTAATCGCAAGCATATGAGAACCGAAAAGAAAACAGCAGTAAAAAACAGTTTTGGGCGGCTTCTGGCTACAGGTATATTTGTACTTATCCAGGTTGCATGGCTGGCTTATCTTTTATTATATTTTTACAGGGACTATGCATGGATTTCATTATTAAGTACATTTATTGCAATTATTCTTGTGCTTAAGATATACGGAACATCTACTAATTCAGCCATGAAAATGCCATGGATAATTGTGATTCTTGCATTTCCTATACTTGGTATACTTATTTATCTGCTTTTTGGACGTTCCATTGTTACCAGAAATGTAAAGAAAAGATTTAATTCAATAGAAGAATCCTATAAAAAATCTCTTTCTCAGGATGAAAACATTCTTAATGAGGTTAAAGATAAGGATATCTATATATATAACCAGTTCCATTATCTGAGTAATCATGAAGGATATCCTGTATATAAGAATACGGATATTGAATTCTATTCCATAGGTGAGGAAGGTCTTGAAGCACAGCTTAAAGAACTTGAAAAAGCTGAAAAGTTCATATTTATGGAATATCATGCTATTGAAGAAGCTTCAAGCTTTGACAGAATTAAAGATGTACTTATAAGAAAAGCTGCCGCAGGCGTTGAAGTCAGATTATTCTATGATGATGTAGGAAGTATCTTCTTCCTTAACAAGGATTTCATCAAAGAAATGCGTGCCAATGGTATTGACTGCCGCGTATTCAATCCTATTAAACTTGCATTTAATATGTTCATGAATAATCGTGATCACAGAAAAATTACCGTAATTGATGGTAAGGTCGGATTCACAGGCGGTTATAATCTTGCTGACGAATACTTTAACATAACACATCCATATGGTGAGTGGAAAGATACCGGTCTTAAGCTGACCGGCGATGCCGTTAAGACTCTTACAATGCTGTTTCTTTCTATGTGGAACTCTATTAAGAAAACAGACGAGCCACAGGATGATTATATTAAATATATAAAGACATCTGATTACGGATATAAGGCTGTTAATAATAATCAGTATGTTGTTCCTTACGCTGACAGTCCGCTTAATAACAACAGGGTCGCTGAAAATGTTTATCTTAATATTATTAAGGGTGCCAAGCATTATCTTTACATTACAACACCATATCTGCTTATTACAGAAGAGATGTCCAGAGAGCTTGCAATGGCAGCAATGAGAGGTGTTGATGTAAGAATTGTAACACCTGGTATTCCTGATAAGAAGCTTACTTACAGCCTCACAAGATCATATTATGCAGATCTCGTAAGATACGGCGTAAGAATATACGAATACACACCGGGCTTTATTCATGCAAAACAGTGGGTAAGCGATGGAGAAGTATCTGTTGTCGGCACAATCAACATGGACTTCAGAAGTCTTTACCTTCACTTTGAAAATGCTGCATATGTATATGGCAGGGAAACTGCTGCCGACATACTTAATGATTTCTACAACATTTTCAGAAGAAGTGAGGAAGTAACCGACAAGTACATCAATAAGCCGAGAATCTTGAGAATCGGACAATGTATATTAAGACTGGTTGCGCCTTTGTTCTAATTGGTGTATATTCATATTTGTTATTGCGTGTGTGAGATTCAGTTTTTAATTGTTTTGTCTGTGTCTGGCATATATGTTTGAATGATTCGTTAGAATTGCGTTAATTTATCAGGTGTTATTTTCGGCTCATACGTTTGTGTACATTCGACAGATGAACACTTTTACCTAGATGTACGTCTGAGGCACACTCTCTCATGAGTGTTTCGCTTAGTGGGAGTAAATGCCGCTATCTACAAAGTTTATTACGGTGCGGTAAATCAAACGCGCTTTGCTTGAACGTGCTTTCCCGCACCGCCCTTATGTATATAGCGGCATTAACTCCCACACAGCTCACAATAAATCGAGAGTGTGTCTCAGACGAACAACTACGGCGAAAGTGTACAGCTGTCGAATGAACATAAACAATCGAAAGAGCCGAAAATAATACCGATAAATTAGCAATTTTTAACGTGTTCAAACACATATGCCAGACACAGACAAAATGACTACAATAATGACTCACACACGCAATAACAAATATCAAGTTAATAAACATTTAACAAGGAGATATAATGAGAGAAGAAACTGTAACCGTGAAAATCGACCACCCTTTAGGAAGCACTGATGAAGATAACCCCTCGGTGGTCTATCCTATTAATTGCGGCTATGTAGATGTCGAAAGAACTGCCGGATTTTCTGAGCTTGATAAACAGAGAGTTTATCTGTTAGGTGTAGATGTTGCCGTTGATGAATATATTGGAGAGCTTATTGCTATTGCAAGACGCCGTGATGATCCTGAAACTGTCTGGATAATTGCACCTGAAAATATATCTTACACAATCCAGCAGATTGAAGAAATGATATATTTCGAAGAGCAGTATTACGATAGTTTTGTTGAAATAGTTGACGAGGAATTATGGGATGCCTATGATGAGAATGAAAAACTGTTAGGCTTCGATTTAAAAAGAAGCCAGGCAAAGTCTTTACCTGATGGGGTATATCATGTCATTGTCAATGTATATACTATGACTAAAGATGGTAAGCTTCTTACGACAGAACGTTCAAGAAATAAAACATACCCTCTTAAGTGGGAAGTTACAGGTGGTTCTATACTTAAAGGTGAAACAGCGGCTGAAGGTGCAGTTCGTGAGTTATTTGAAGAGACTGGTATTAAGGTTTCTACTGATGACCTCATTGTGCTCTACAGCTATGTGGATAAACCTAAGCATGCCATATATCACAGTTACCTTAATTTAATAGAAAAAGAAGTCCATGTTACCCTTCAGGAAGGAGAAACCATGGACTACATGTATGTTCCGTATAAGGAATTTGATGAACTTGTTAATTCTGACAGATTCGTTCCATCAGAACAGCGACGCTATAAGAATCAGGCCGTCTTTACGATGCTTTCACGATTCATTCCTGATTCAGCAGCTTCTACATAAGCAATTCCGTATGTTCCCGGACCTACATGAGTTCCAACAGAACAACCTATAGAGCTTACACCAACATTTCCATTAACATCCGATATGTAAGTAAGACTCTTATTAATAAATGTTTCTAAAGATTCAGAGCAGTTGATATGACCAAACATGAAATCTCTTGTAAGACTTAATCCGTCTTCTGTGAGCTTATCATGCATAAGTTTTTCAGCTGCTTTTTTTCCTCTTGTTTTTCCAATCACAACAACTTTTCCATCTTCAATACTTACAACCGGTGTTATATGAAGCATTGTTCCTGCAAATGCAGCTGCTCCTGAAAGTCTGCCTCCCATTTTAAGATATTTAAGCGAGCCGACAACGGCTGTAAGCTTGATATATTTTGACATCTCTGTACATGCAGCAGCGATATCAGATACATTTACACCGGCATCTCTTAACTTGACGGCTTCTCTGATTAGAAGGGCAGTTCCAATTGATGCACTTCTTGAATCTACCATGTATAATTTCTTTCCTGTTTCATCTTCAACATCAGAAGCAGCAAGACAGGCACTCTGATATGTTCCTGACAAATCAGAAGATATAAATATTCCTAACACATCATCCCCATCAGCAACAGCTTCATTAAATACTTTCATAAAAGTATCAGGGCTTGGCTGTGAAGTCTTAGGTAATTCATCACATTCAGCAAGTCTTGTATAGAATTCCTCGTGTGTTATCTCAACTCCATCTAAGAATTCTTCATCCCCAAACCTTACAGATATAGGAACAATCTGAATCCCCATCTTTCTTGCATCTTCTTTAGATATATCACATGTGCTGTCAGCAATAATTCTTAACATAATCATACTCCTTTAAAGATTTCGATATACTTTGATATTCAAAGTTTCTTTATGTGATAGTATCATGAGATGATGTGGTTGTCAATAGTGATTTGATAATCAAAGTTTTAGCAGGAAATTCTTGAATAGAAATATGTGATTTAAATATCATCATGTGTTTTTTTCGTATTTATATATACACAGAATTGATATAATCAATATAAATATATTCTAATAAAAATGGGGTGTGTAAAGAATTATGAATATTACAAAACTAGTATTGGGTGCATGCAGCACAAATGTATATATTGTTTCTTCAAATAAGAAAAATGCAATTCTGATTGACCCAGCAGATAATGCTGCTGAAATTATTAAAACAATAGAAGAAAATGGATTATGTCTTAAATACATTTTTATAACACATGGTCATACAGATCATATTTTAGCATTAAAAGAAGTGAAAGAATATTTTAATGTACCTGTTATTATATCTAAAATTGATGCCGGACGACTTGAAGACGAAGAACTTATTAATGAAAGACCTTATGTTAAAATACCTTATAAAGCTGTAAAAGCCGATATATTAATTTGCGAAGACGATATTATTAATCTTGATGAATTATCATTTTCTTTCTTAGGTATGCCAGGACATACAGACGGATCAATGGTAATCATTGTTAATGATAATATTTTCTCTGGTGACACCATTATGTTTGAAAAACATGGAAAAACTTCTTTACCTGGTGGAAATGAGAAATTACTTATTTCATCAATAGAAAAAATGATGAACACTTTAATTGGCGATTACAAAATATTCCCTGGTCACAGACAAGAGACATCTCTTGATCATGAACGTAAGTGCAGACTAAGTACTGTTATTACAGGTTATTAATTTTTTATCTTAATTTGCGGCTTGTAATTGTAAATAACATATTTCTTGACATATTTTAAAATAAGCATTAAAATCATGCACTTAGGACAGTATCATTTACGAAATTCACACAAGAGGTTTCATCAATTATGGCAAAAGATTTAACTCAGGGCAGAATTATGCCTATGTTAATTAAATTCACAATTCCACTTATACTGGGAAATATATTTCAGCTTACTTATAATGCGGTTGACTCTATTATTGTCGGAAGATTTGTTGGAAAAGAAGCACTGGCTGCTGTTGGAATATGCAATCCAATAACTACACTCATTATTCTTTTCCTTAACGGTTTATGTATGGGTGCAAGTATTCTTATGGGTAATTATTTCGGCGGTAAGAAAATGGACACACTTTCCCGCCAGATAAGTACAACTATGATATCAGGTATGATATTCTCACTTGCACTTACACTGATTGCAATAGTATTTACAAGACCAATTCTTATGCTTGTTCAGGTTGACAGGTCAATTATGACACTTACAACACAGTATTTAAGAATAATCATGTTAGGACTCATCTTCACATTCCTTTATAACTTTTTCTCAAGCACTTTAAGGGCATTGGGAGATAGTGCAACACCACTGTATTTCCTTATCATAAGTGCAGTTTTAAATGTATTTGGTGACCTTTTTTTTGTTGTTGTCCTGAAAGCCGGCAGCAATGGATGTGCAGTTGCAACTGTAGTGAGCGAGACTCTCTGCTGTGTATTCTGCATGATATATATTAAATTCAAAGTACCGATTCTGTGTCTTGGCAAGAAGTGGCTTGTATTTGACCCCTCACTGCTTAAGAAAACTATAAGCTACGGCTGGGCATCTGCTATGCAGCAGGCTACTGTACAGCTTGGTAAGATTGGTATACAGGCTATTATTAACACAATGGGTGTTTCGGTTTCAGCCGCATTTGCAGTAGTAAACAGAATTGATGACTATGCATATACACCCGAGCAGAACATTGCACATGGAATGACAGCTATGATGGCACAGAACAAAGGTGCCGGAAGAGACGACAGAGTAATCAAAGGCTTTAAAGCCGGTATTATTCTTGAGATAATATATGGAATCTTCATATTCTTTGTATGTTTTGTATTTGCAAGACCACTTATGAAACTGTTCACTTCAGATACTGAGGTTATAAGACACGGTGTAATCTACCTTAAGCTTATCTCTATAATGTACATACTTCCAGCCATCACTAATGGTATTCAGGGATATTTCAGAGGAATCGGCGACTTAAAGATTACACTGCTTTCAAGCTTTATCAATATGGGTGTCCGCGTGCTTGCCGCCATACCACTTGTATTTGCGTTAGGCATGGGAATAGAAGCACTTCCTTTCTCTTATCTTGCTGGCTGGATTGGCATGCTTATTGCAGAAATACCTCTGCTTGTTAAGAATTACAGAGCATATATCAAAAGTATAAATTAAAATCCATGCACAAAGAGATTATAACTTTGTGCATGGATTTTTCTTTTCTCATATTCTAAACATTTTTCTTTCTCATTAACAATGCACCAATACATATAAGCACCACGCCTATTACACAACCAGACACCAGTGTAATAAAAAATACATTTCCATTAGTGCTAAGATTCGTACTCCAGTCAGATAAATTCATATGACTTAATGTAAGAACCTTCTTTTTATAAAGAATGTATTCAAGAAAATCATTAGCAAAAACAACCCATATTACAGAAATTATCGTACTAATTCCGGCTCTCATCAGTCCATGAACCGGAAGATATCTGATTACAAGGAATACTGCCCACACGCCAGTCATAAGTACAATGGCAACAGTATATCCTTCCCTGATTCCTGCCATCCCGGAATGATAATACACTATAAACATTGTAAGAAACAGCCACAAAGTATCCCATGTCATTGTTATAAGTGCCTTCTTATCACTAAGTACCGGTGGAAGTTTAACCAGACATATCACTATCGGGAACAATACTATTGATATACCAAATACTGTAGGTATAGCCCATAACAGGAAGTTTCCTCCACCATTCATACGGTCAACGAAGAACAGTATAAGCATCAGCGAAGTAACTCCTGCAAGAATACATTTTAACAGACGATTATTAGTGGACATAAGCGGAACTACCGTAAGTGCTGCGACAAGCAGCATAGAAGCAGTAACAACCGAGAATACACCTAATCCCATGCCGGTAGCAAGCTGCACTATAAATGTAATGACAATTGGCAGTAGAAGTATTGCGGCAATCACAACTCCTGCCTTGTATGCTGCATTACGCTCTATTTTTGCATGTCTTTCGAGTACTCCCTTCGATTCCTTTGCAAGTACTTCATCAACGTTATTTTCTTTTAATTCATTATACATTTTCTGGCAGTCATTACAGCCTGGCAGATGCTTTTCAACAAATCTGCGGCTCTCTTCGCTGCATGCATTGTCATAATAAAGTGGCAGTAAATCCTGCACGATATCACATTCTTTATTACTCATATCTAATCAATCCTTTCTTTTATTTTCAATCTGGCCCTATGATAAGTTACTCTGGCCCAATTCTCAGTTTTTCCAAATACAATTCCAATCTGTGCAAATGTGAGTTCTCCAAAAACTCTCAACTGAAATACCTCTTTATACGGCTCCGGTAGTTCGTGAAGAACCATATGAATCTGCAAAGCAGAATCTGTATCCGAAACTTTATCCGCCAAATCAGCCGTCTGCTGCGGTAAAGTCTCATCAAGCTCATAAAACTTCTTATTTTTCCTGCATTCATCAATTGCGAGATTCTTAGCAATACTGCAAAGCCATGTGAGCTCACCCGCCTTGCCCTCATACGGACGTTTGGCAGTCATGGCTTTGTAAAAAGTATTTTGTGTGATTTCTTCAGCAAGAGACTGATTCTTTACTATAGTAACCACATAAGAATACACCTGCATATAATAGGAATTGTACAATTTCTCGTAATTCAGAACTGGTCACCTCCTTCCGTCTTACATAGGTTAGACGCACGAAATGGATTTTCGTTACAACATTTTCAGAATATTTTATAGAATTTTTTAAAATGTGTCAAAAAATGTATGCCAAAGGTACAGGCAGATGTGTTATTATACATATTGAATCTGATTCAGGAGAATTAATTATGATTAGGAAAGAACAGCTGCGTCTATACGCAATCACAGATACAAGCTGGCTTAACGGAGCCAGTCTCATTAATGTTGTTGAAAATGTATTAAAAAATGGAGCTACATTTTTACAATTAAGAGAAAAGAATGCGACACATGATGAAATTGTTGCAAAAGCAAAAGCAATTAAGCCAATTGCGCGAAAATATGGTGTTCCATTCGTTATTGATGATGATGTGCAGGCGGCACTTGAGCTGACGCTGATGGAGTACATATCGGACAGAGTGACACTGACTATATGACTGCAAGAAGTATTCTTGGAGATAATAAGATTATCGGCATGACCGCCAAGACAGTTGAACAGGCTAAAGAAGCGGAAAGACTTGGTGCAGATTATATCGGAACCGGTGCTGTATTTGGTTCAAGTACCAAGAAGGACGCTGTATACATGCCTCGTGAACGACTGATTGAGGTTGCCGGTTCGGTTAATATACCTGTCGTTGCAATCGGCGGTATTGATTATAACAACTGCGGTGAGCTTGCAGGCACTGGTGTTGACGGGATTGCTGTTGTTTCAGCTATATTTGCCGCTGATGATCCTGGACTTGCTACGAAAGAGCTTTACTTAAAGACTGGCCGTGTATTTAATTATCACAGGGATTTCATATTTGACATGGACGGAACTATTCTTGATTCTATGCCTTACTGGAGAAATGTTTCCAAGGAATACGCCATGCAGTATGTTGATAAGTTACCTGATGACTTTGACGAGCGTACTTATGTAATGGACCTTGATGAATGTTCTGCTTATTTCCGTGATGAATTAGGCATAAACACTGATGCAGCAACTATGCGACAGACTGCTGTGGATATTATGACAAGACACTACAGCACAGATATTCCGGCTAAAGACGGAATGCTTGAATTAATCAGACGTGAGCATGAAGCCGGTTCTTGCATGTGCATATTTACAAGCTCTGACAGAGGCTGCGTTGACGCTGCACTTAACCGTCTTGGAATAGCTGACTGTTTTAACAACATTTTTACAGTATATGACATTCCATATAACAAGAAGAATCCGGAAAGCTATAAGCTTATCGCTGAAAAATGCATTTTAAACCGGAAGATACATGGGTATATGAAGATGTTCTTCACGGCATTGAATCTGCAAGACAGGGTGGATTTAAGATATGTGCTGTATATGATGAGGATTCTAAGAAGCATTGGAACGAAATCTGCGCACTTGCAGACGAAATAAGAGATATAAGAAATGATTGAGGATTAGTAATGAAGAAAAAAGTTGTTGTCGGCATGTCAGGGGGCGTTGATTCCTCTGTTGCCGCTTATCTATTAAAGGAACAGGGCTATGATGTAATAGGTGTGACTATGCAGATATGGCAGGACGATGCAATAGAAGCCGCTGAGAACGGCTGTTGCGGTATCAGTGCTGTTGATGATGCAAGGCGTGTTGCAGGTCAGCTTGACATCCCATATTATGTAATGAATTTTAAGAATGAGTTCAAATGTAATGTAATCGACTATTTTGTTGACGAATATAA
Source organism: Eubacterium sp. AM46-8 (assembly GCF_003466705.1). Taxonomy (NCBI): domain Bacteria; kingdom Bacillati; phylum Bacillota; class Clostridia; order Eubacteriales; family Eubacteriaceae; genus Eubacterium; species Eubacterium sp. AM46-8. The sequence continues at coordinate 103,334 of NZ_QSEU01000008.1, read as the reverse complement.
AAAAGGCCGTACACCTAATCCATGTATCGCCTGCAACCGTTATGTAAAGTGGGAATCTCTTCTTAAGAGAAGTCTTGAAATAGGAGCAGATTACATTGCAACAGGACACTATGCAAGAATCCACCAGCTTCCTAATGGCAGATACACTATATGCAATTCAGTAACTGCCAGGAAAGACCAGACTTACGCACTTTATAATCTTACACAGGAACAGTTATCACACACACTTCTTCCTATTGGTGATTATACTAAGGATCAGGTCCGTGAAATTGCATCTAAGATTGGTATTACTGTTGCCAAGAAGCCTGACAGTATGGAAATATGCTTTATTCCTGATAATGACTATGCAGGCTTTATAACACGTGAAACAGACTATACTTCTGTTCCCGGTAATTTCATTGACATCAATGGCAATGTAATTGGAAGACATCAAGGTATCATACACTACACAGTTGGTCAGAGAAAAGGTCTTGGACTTGCTCTTGGAAAGCCGGCATTTGTTGTTGCTATACGCCCTGAAACCAACGAGGTTGTAATCGGTGATAATTCAGATGTGTTCTCACCTAAGCTTTACGCCAACAACCTTAATTTCATGTCGATACCTTCACTTGAAGGTGAAATGCGTGCCAAAGGTAAAATCCGTTACAGCCATGAGGGTGCTATGTGTACTATAAGAATGTTTGATGAAAATACTCTTGAGTGTACATTTGACGAGCCTGTTCGTGCCGTAACACCAGGTCAGGCGCTTGTATTATATGACGGGGACAATGTACTTGGCGGTGGAACTATTATTTAATTAATAAGGACAATATTATGGAAAAACTTATATATATGGATAACGCAGCAACTACATCAACCGTACCAGAGGTTGTGTCTGCAATGCTTCCATTCTTTACTGAATATTACGGCAATCCTTCTTCTGTATATAATTTTGCCCAGAAAAGCAAGATGGCTATTGAAGATGCAAGGGAAATTATAGCTGACAGTATTGGAGCTGCAAAAAGCAATGAAATATATTTTACAGGCGGTGGAAGCGAGTCTGATAACTGGGCTTTAAAGTCTGCTGCATTCGGCCTTAGAGATAAAGGAAACCACATAATAACAACTAAGATAGAGCATCATGCAATTCTTAATACATGTGCATATCTTGAAAAGAATGGATTCGAGGTAACTTACCTTGATGTTGACAGTGAAGGATTTGTTTCATTAGAAGATGTCGAGAATGCAATCACTGACAAAACAATTCTTATAAGTGTTATGTTTGCCAACAATGAAATCGGAACAATTGAACCTGTCTGTGAAATAGGTGAGATTGCACATAAGCATGGCATTCTTTTTCACACTGATGCAGTTCAGGCTATGTGTCATGTCCCAATTAATGTCACAGAGATGAATATTGACCTATTAAGTGCAAGCGGACACAAGTTCCATGGTCCTAAAGGCGTCGGTTTCATGTACATGAAGAATACCGCTAAGTTAGAGCCTTTCATCCATGGCGGGGCACAAGAGCGTGCAAGACGCGCTGGAACAAGCAATGTTCCAGGCATTGTCGGCATGGGTCAGGCTGTAAAGCTTGCCTTAGGTACACTTGATAAAGATACACATACAATTATTAATATGCGTAATTATATTGTTGACAGGATTCTTGGTGAGATTCCTGACGTTACTTTTGATGGACCTTGTATTGATGCTAATGCTGTTTCGGCATGTTGTTGTTCGCCCGCGGGCAGCCTTAAACGTCTTCCGTCTAATATGCATTTCTGCTTTAAAGATGTTTCGGGTGATTCTTTACTTATTATGCTTGACATGAACGGCATATGTGCATCCAGCGGTTCAGCATGTGCTGCAGGCTCAATAGACCCTTCACATGTACTTCTTGCTATCGGACGAAACAGCGATGAAGCTAAAGGAGCTTTAAGATTAAGCATAGATAAGGATTTAACCAGGGAAGATGCTGACTATGCAATAGATGCATTGAAAGCTGCTGTTGCGAGGCTGCGTGGATAAACTACGCAGATAAACTGCCTAGGTAAACTTCAAGGATAATGGATAACAACTTAGTTAGCATTAATAATTTGGAATACCTACTAACCAACTATAAATTCTTAATTTGGTAGGTCTTTATTACAGCTGTTGTTCCTGTCGGGTAGCATAAAGACCTACTCACACAATTTATTTATATATCTTAGTAGGTCTTTTTTGCTCTCCAAGCTGTTTTATCAACACATTTGCAACACTTTTTCATCAAAATAACCTACGAAATATGTATTAACATCCATTCTAGTAGGTTTCTGCCAATAATCAAAGATTAATTCATGCAATAAAAACCCACTATTTTATTGTCTAATCAGACTTTAGTAGGCTTCTACCAAAATTCATACAATACACCTCCCCAATAAGTATTAACAATCAATTCCAATACACATCCCAAAGCACAACCGACACGCATTAAAAAATAATTTCAAAAAAATCATATATACCTATTGACATAGTAGGGATAAGGGTTTATATTATCATCAACATCAAGAAAGCAATACATTTTTGAAATAAATTAAAAAGGATGGTAATTAATTATGGCAAAGAAATCTTACTCAGAAAGAAATTTAAAGTTTGAAACATTACAGCTTCATGTAGGACAGGAACAGCCTGATCCGGTAACAGATGCTAGAGCAGTACCTATTTACCTTACATCATCATATGTATTCCATAACAGCCAGCATGCTGCTGACAGATTTGGTCTTAAGGATGCAGGTAACATCTACGGACGTCTTACTAATCCAACAGAGGATGTATTTGAAAAAAGAATCGCCGCACTTGAAGGTGGTGTAGCAGCACTTGCTGTTGGTTCTGGTGCAGCAGCTTTAGCTTATACTTTCCAGGCACTTGCTCATGCAGGAGACCATATCGTAGCAGCTAAGAATATCTACGGCGGAACATATAACCTTCTTGCACATACACTTCCAGATTACGGAATTGAAGCTACATTCGTAGATCCTTTTGATTATGATGCTATTGAAGCAGCAATCAAGCCTAATACTAAGGCTGTTCAGATTGAAACACTCGGAAATCCTAATTCAGAAGTTGTTGATATTGAAAGAATTGCTAAGATTGCACATGCACATAACATTCCACTTGTTGTTGATAACACATTTGCAACACCTTACCTTGTAAGACCTATTGAATACGGTGCAGATATCGTTATCCATTCAGCTACTAAGTTCATCGGTGGACACGGTACAACACTTGGCGGTGTAATCGTTGATAGTGGTAAATTTGACTGGGTAGGGGCTGCTGATAAGTTCCCATGGCTTGTTGAACCAAATGTATCATACCACGGTGTTAGCTTTGCAAAGGATACAGCACCTGCTGCATTCGTTACATATATCAGAGCTATCCTTCTTCGTGATACAGGAGCTACAATTTCTCCAGTTCATTCATTCATCTTCCTTCAGGGACTTGAAACATTATCACTCAGAGTTGAGAGACATGTAGAGAACGCATTAAAGGTTGTTCAGTACTTAAAGGATCAGCCATTAGTTGAGAAGGTAAATCATCCTTCAATCTCTACTAATGAAGAACAACAGGCTCTTTATAAGAAGTACTTCCCTAACGGCGGTGGTTCAATCTTTACATTTGAAATCAAGGGCGGTGCTGCCCAAGCACAGAAGTTCATTGATAACCTTGAGTTATTCTCACTTCTTGCTAATGTTGCCGATGTTAAATCATTAGCAATACACCCTGCAAGCACAACTCATTCAGAGTGCAACGAAGCTGAGCTTCTTGATCAGGGAATCAAGCCTAACACAATCAGACTTTCAATTGGTACAGAGAATATTGATGATATCATTGAAGATCTTGATGAAGCATTTAAGGCTTTACAGTAATTTGCCATATATATCCTTTCCGGTATAATATATTTACATCACAAAAGGGGGCTGATATCATCAATGATCATCAGTCCCCATTTTGAATTATAATAATCAGATTTTTTATTAGTTAAGTTATTTCTTTTTCTTAAAATGTACTTCTGGAACAGCAACACTATCATATGTCACATGTGTCTTATCATTGTTACCATCTGTAATCATATCAGAAGATATATCAACATCTTCATCATCAGAATCTCCCTTATGTATCTCTGGAATAGCAAGATTATCATATGACAGATTATAATCTTGTTTAGGAGTGTTACCTTTATTCTTAACTTTTTTAAATATATTAAACATAGCATTCCCTCCTCGATATTTATAATATATTAATAAAGAATGTAATAACAAGACTGTTAAGAAAATCAGCAAAAAGACTTCCTATAAGTGGTATAAGAAGATAAGCCTTAACCGATGGAACGTATTTGTCACATACAGCTTGCATGTTAGCCATAGCGTTAGGAGTAGCTCCCATACCGAATCCACATGTTCCTGCAACAAGTACTGCTGAATCATAATCTCTTCCCATAACATTGAATACAACAAAATAAGTAAATAAAACAATAACAATGACCTGTGCTCCAAGAAGAATAACAAGTGGAAGAGCAAGTGAAGCAAGCTGCCACAACTTAAGTGTAATCATCGCCATACCCAGGAACAACGATAAGCAGATACCACCAAGGTCATTGATTTCACCCATATGAATAATAAGCTTCCCATGTCCTGCATATTCTGCAATATTACGCATAAGAGCTGCTGCAATCATAGCACCTATATATATAGGGAAAGTAAGACCCGTCTTGGTAAGTGCCCATGAAAAGATTGTTCCTAAACCAATAGCAAGAATAAGCTGGAATACCGCTGAGGCATACATTCTTGAATGTCTCTCATGCTTCTTCTCATCTTCAACAAGAAGGCTGTCATCCTCAGGAATAGCTGTAGATAAGAGATCTTTCTTCTCAATCAGTCTCTTGCCTAACGGACCACCGACCAGACTTCCGAATATAAGTCCAAATGTAGCAGCAGCAGTACATATTGTTGTTGCACCCTGAACATTGAAATCTTCAAGGACCGGTCCAAATGCACCTGCTGTACCATGTCCACCAACCATAGGAATAGAACCTGTACACATGCCAATAAGTGAATCAAGTCCAAGCAGCTTTGATAAACCAACTGCAACACAGTTCTGTATGAATATAAGAACAATGACTAATCCTAAAAATATGACCATTGATTTTCCACCCTTCTTAAGTACCTTAAGATTTGCCTGAAATCCAACAGATGTAAAGAAAAATACCATGCATACTTCTTTAAGTGTATCATCAAATGAGAACTCTAATATATGTGTTACATAACACACACATGTAAATATAGCAAATAACAGACCTCCAACAACTGGAGCCGGTATACAGAATCTTTCAAGAAATCTTATTTTCTTTCGTAAAAAACTTCCCAGAAGCAGTACAAGTACCGCAATAGCAAGCGTCTGATACATATCTAACTGAACTTTCATTAAATTTCTCCATTCTTTATTACATTAACCTGATATACAGATTTAATTATTCTGTCAAAACTTTGATGCCTTTCTCTGTATAATAATCTGCCGCACCTGAATGGAATGGAATATCCACTCCGTTAGCAGCTTCTTTAACGTTGAATGTAATGTCAAGAGAAGTAGCATACTTGAAGTCATCTGCATGCTCATATAAAGTCTTAGTCACATTCTTAATAACATCATCTGACAGCGACTGTCTTGCAATCAGAACTGCCTTAATACCAATAGTAGTAACAGCTGCATCCTGGCCCTGATAAGTTCCCGCCGGAATAGTGTACTTTTCGCAGAGGGAATATGCTGATAACATCTTATCAATACATTTGTCATCAAGACTTATAAGACTGATATCACATTCCTTTGACAACTGCTCTATAACTCCGGTTCTTGTTCCTGCAGTACAGAAAAATGCATCAATGTCGCCATTTTTAAGCTTTGCAGCGGCTTCAGTATAATCCATATTAACCTTATTAATAAGTTCATCTGCAATACCGCTCATCTTTAATATCTGCTCTGCATTCTTTTCGGTTCCTGACTCAGAAGCACCAACACTTACAGTCTTGTTAATCAGATCATCAACACTTGTGATTCCTGAATCATTTCTTACAACAATCTGACAGGCTTCTGTATAAAGAGACGCAACTGCCTTATAACCTTTCTGATACTTCTTATCAGTGAAGGCTCCTGTTGCATTATAAGCATCACTTAACAAATCTGCCTGAACAATAGCAAGGTCGATATACCCATCAGATATAAGTCTTAAATTAGCAACCGAACCAGCAGTAGTCCTTGTTTCAAATGCATATCCATCTATTTCTTTATCAGCAAGCTGTGTAAATGTGCTTGCAAATGAATAATACATACCACCAATATCTGCTGCACCAAATTTCAGGTTCTTGCTATGCCCGCTGCAGCCTGTAATCACAAGCAGCATACATGACATTAATACACATAATATTTTCTTCATTCATTCGTCCTCGTATTAATATTTGTATTTATCCTCGTAATAATAATTCTTTCTCGTAAACCTTACCATTCTTTATGTACAATCTTGGAACTCGCTTACTTACTGCACAAGTAAGTTCATACGGAATAGTTCCTGCCAGCTGTGCCATATGCTCAATAGGATTAGCCTTACCAAATATTTCAACTTCGCTTCCAACATCGACGTTCATCTTATCAGTAAGATCAATCATGCACATATCCATACATATCTTGCCTCTCTGTGGAACAGGACCTTCCTCAGTCATAAGCTCATATCTGTTAGAAAGGCATCTGAAATATCCATCTGCATATCCATAAGGAACGACTCCCATTCTTGTTTTCCTGTCAGTCTTATATATTCCACCATAGCTTATAGCTGTTCCAGCAGGGTAAGTCTTAATTGTGCTAACTGTTGTCTTAAGTGACATAACAGGCTTAAGTCCAAGCTCCTGTGCAAAATCTCCATAGCCATAGAGCAGAAGTCCTGGTCTTACCATATCAAGCCAGGTCTCTGGATATCTGGCAACAGCACCAGTATTGGCACAATGTCTTATTTTAAATTTTTTCCCTAGTTTTTTTTCTACTGCATCAATTACGCTTGTAAACAATTCAAACTGATGCTTAGTATATGCCTCACATTCTTCCCCGAATTCATCAGATACAGCAAAATGTGTAAATATTCCCTCTGCGTCAAGGCCGGGAAGTGAACAGCCTTCACATATTCCTTCAACACCACTGTCAAAATAATCACCATCACAAAGGTAACCAAGTCGTGACATACCTGTATCAACCTTGATGTGAATCTTTAATGTACCACCACATCTGACAGCTTCTTCACTGTATTCAAGTGCCTTGGCCTTACATGTGACAGCCTGTGTTATATTGTTCTTAATAAGCTGCCCAACCTCTTCCTTAGGTGTATGACCTAGTATAAGAATTGGCATTGTAATTGAATTATGTCTTAATTCTATTGCCTCATCTATACTGCTGACAGCAAGATAATCTGCTCCTAATTCCTGTAAAAGTCTGCTCACCTGAACAGAACCATGACCATAAGCGTCTGCTTTCACAACTCCTAAGAACTTAACATTTTCTCCAATTCTCTTTCTTAATGTTTCATAATTGTGTGCAAGTGCATCCATATCTATTTCAGCCCATGTTCTTCTTAATGTTGAATCCATAATAATCTGCCTCCATTATCTAAACATACTTTGATATTTTACCATTTAATTGATAAATAGTGAATATTTTTTAATTTAATTTTAGGTTGACATTTTATAGTAATGCCAGAATAAAGTCATAAGATTGGAGGAGTTCGTATGAAAAAGAAACTTTTTGCTTTATTAAATATAAGTACTATATTGTTAAGCCTATTCTTAACAGGATGTTCCGGAAAAAATTCTAAGCTAACATTAAACAACACTCAGTCCACATACATAGTATCTAATAATGATAATATTATTCTTGAATATAATACTAATGAAGAAGTCTTCTATGATGAAATCCCAGAACGCAGCATAGCATGCTGGGGTGATAGCATGATGCAGGGAGCGGGAAGTAATGAAGCATATATATATTCAGATGATGAAATTCTTGATATTTCGTACTACACAACTCCATCTGCTCTGCAATATTTTACTTCAATCAATACCTACAACTTTGGTGTAGGCGGTGAAGATTCATATCAGATTGCTTTACGTGCTGGCGGAATTCCTATATACACTGACCGTGATATCTATATAACCGACCACTCATCAGCTTATACAAAATTCGTTGATGAAAATGAAGAAACAATCGAAATGGATGATTACAGTGGATATGGATATGAAGATAACGCATATCCGGACACTGTATATATTAATGATGTTTTATGTTATGTCGAAAGAGCCGATGATGGCTTATATATCTCTATATGTTCTGATGCAGACTACGATTCTGTAACTGAAATGTATATTAACGCATGGACAAGGGTTATTCCTAAGGCAGCTTATGATCACCGCAATGATATTCTTATTCTTGAGATGGGAAGTAATGGTGGCTGGGAGAATGATTATGATGAACTTATAAGACAATATCAGAATATAATTGATAACAGCTATTATGCTGATTATATAATTGTTGGCGATACTGATAATCCGGGAGAATCAGCTGACATATATCAGGATGTATACGATAGTAATGGTAATTATGCAGGACTTCATGCAACATTATGGGAACAAGCTCTGTATTATGCATTTGGAGAACATTTCCTTAACACCAGACTTTATCTTATGGAAAATGCACTATCTGACTGTGGACTTACACCAACCGAGAATGATATAATTGATATACAGACAGGCAATCTTCCTGAACAGATTCGTGCTGATTTCACACATTTTAACTCTTATGGATATTATTCCAAAGCCAAAGCTATATACTTAAAAGGTATAGAACTTGGCTACTGGAATTAATATTATTCGACTGGAGGATTATATATGAGAATATTATTAGTTGAAGATGACCGCTCATTATCAAGGGCTGTATCAACTATATTACAGAAGAATAATTACACTGTTGACTGCGTTGACAATGGGCAGCTTGCACTTGACTATCTTGACCAGGATATATATGACATGGTAATAATGGATATCATGATGCCGGTAATGGATGGAATTACAGCTTTAAAGAATCTAAGAAAACGTGGCAGCAACATTCCTGTTCTTATGCTCACAGCCAAGACAGAGATTGATGATAAAGTAGAAGGGCTTGATAATGGTGCTAACGATTATCTTACCAAACCATTTGACACAAGAGAACTGCTTGCAAGAATCCGTGTACTTACACGCTCTGAAAAACAACAGGATAATGTTATTACACTTGGAAATATTTCGCTGAACACAACTACATGTGAATTATCTTCTCCTTCAGGTTCATTTCTTCTTACTAATAAGGAATATCAGATGATGCTAATGTTCATGAATAATAAAACCCAGGTTATTTCGGCAGAACATTTTATGGAGAAAATCTGGGGCAGTGAATCTGATTCAGATATCAGCACCGTATGGACTTATATATCTTATCTCAGGAGAAAACTTGAAGCTTTAAAGTCTGATTATTCTATTGCTACAAGAAGAAATATGGGATATTATTTAAAAAATAATAACTAATATAAAGAAGGTATATAATGTCAAAAAACAATAAAGCATCTAATTATAATGAGAAAATGCTTACCCGCTTAAGAATACAATTTATAGTTCTTTCAATGGCAGTTGTAATAATTATGCAAGGATTTATTGTGTATACAAGTGTCAGAAACACATACAATAAAATGGTCGCTAAATCCGACCATCTCGTTTCATCTATATACATTAATATTCTAGACAAAAAACCGATTAAAGCAGATGCCAGGTTTTTCTATATTATATTTGATAAAAATAACCGCCCCAAAACCATTAATGTCGATAGCATATCTGATATTTCTGAAGATGAGGCTTTGACAATATATAATGAAGCATATGAAACCGGAGTACTTGATGGATTTTACAATGATTACAGATATTGCATATACGAAAAAGAGAAACGTACAATTGCTGTATTCGTACTTCGAAGTAATATGATAGATGATGTTAAGAAAACAGCTGTTTCTCTTATAGAATCATCATGTGCAGGTATTGCAGTTATGCTCATGATTCTTATATTTACTTCAAAGCTTATCGTCATGCCTATTGCAAAAGCACACCGCAAGCAGAAAGAATTCATAACCTCTGCAAGTCATGAGCTTAAGACTCCGATTACAGTAATAAGAGCTGATGCTGATATATTACAGATGGATAATCCTGATAATGAATGGATTGAAGATATAAAGAAACAGGCAGAGAATCTTACGGCTATGACAAACAGTCTTGTATCACTAGCAAGAATGGATGAGTGCAACGGTCATATAAAACGTATTGCTTTTCCTGTTTCTGACCTTGCAGAAGAAGCTGTGCACTCTTACAATGCACTTGCACTTGATTCAGGTAAACATTTTACCCATGATATTACACCTGATCTTACATGCTGTGGTGACGCATCATCAGTACGGCAGTTATTTACAATTCTTCTTGATAACGCATTTAAATATTCATCAGTTAAAGGTAACATAGACTTTAAATTATCTTCCTCAGGAAACTATATTGTTTTAATCGTAAGCAATGATGTTGATAATGTTGATAAACATCTGACTGACAGAATGTTTGACAGATTCTACAGGGCTGATTCAACATCCGCTAAGATAACCGGATATGGCCTTGGTCTTTCGATTGCAAAGGCTATTGTTTCCGAGCATAACGGAAGTATTAAAGCTAAAATGGATGGTTCTCACAGAATTATTATTAAAGCACAGCTTCATATTAAATAACACATATTGACCCAATATGTTATAATGAAAAAGAATTTAGTGTAATGCTGAATTCTTTTTTTGTAGAGTGGAAAATTAACATGAGGGGAGAAATATTATATGGAACCAGATTACAATAACAACTATCAGAACAGCTTTCAAAGCGGTTTTAAGCCCAATGAATTTGATGACCTTCATCTTGATGATGAAATATACGAGATTAAGTCTGACAGAATTAATCCTGAGGATTTTTATCAACACGGTCGAAAGAAAAGATATTCAGAAGTCAGTCTTAGGAACATGCCTGTTGTGCTTATTATAATCCTTGCTAATCTGCTTGCAGGCATTATGTGCATAATAGCAGGCAATGACCATTTTGAAACAGGTGGCCTTAATTACCAGTACATCCACAACAACAAAGAGTATATAAGACTTCTTACTTATATGTTCCTGCATGCCAATTTACCACATTTTATTAATAATATGATTGCACTTTACATATTCGGTTCAAGACTTGAGCCACGTGTCGGTTCGCTTCGTACTGCAATTATATACTTTGGCTCAGGAATTGCATCAGGTCTTGTATCTGTATATGTATCACATCTTATCAATCCAGATGTTATCCGTTTCGCAGCCGGAGCATCAGGTGCAATATTCGGTGTAATGTGTGCAACACTGTTTACCAACTTCAGTTCCAAAACCGATTCTAACAAAACAACCGTTATCGTATCTATCGCGTTAATTGTTGTATATGCACTTATATCCAATGGTGCTAATGTTGATATTCTCGGTCACTTAGGCGGCGGTATTGCAGGTGGAATTCTTATATTCATTCTGTATCATGACTATCTTAATGATGCATTTGAAAGCACTGTATCAACGATAATCGCAATTATGCTTACGGTAATCATAAGCTTTGTTGGTGTAAGCAGTGCAGGTATAGGAACTAAAGCTAATCCTATGCAGGATTCGCGTATTGATGTTGTAAAGTCACAGCAGATATTCAAGGATTATACCGTAACATATGGGGAATGCCTTGATAACAAATGTACTGACCCAGAATGGACTATATTCAGTTCTAGCGATAAAAAGAAAGTTGTAGAATTCAATGGTAATGTAGTATATAATAATATGAATTCTTCTTTGAAGATTCAATTCGTATATAATGATTCTGATGATTACTGGGCTCTAAGCTATATGGCCCTTAACGGCACTGCAATGGATAGTAATGGTGCAGCCATGCTACTTAACTATCTGTGCAGCGATTACTTCAATTAGGAGGCGATGTACATGTCTAAGCTGTTTAATTCTAATGACGATGATCTTGGGTATCTTGATGATACTGTGCATATTAACTGGAAAAGATTTCTGCCGGCAATCATAATTGCTGCAGTAGCAGTAATTGCATTAATAATTGTACTTATTGTTTCTTTCGGTCATAAAGGCAGAAAAACTCCTTCAAATGTATCTTCAACCGAAGAGACTTCATCTGTCAATGGAACAGATGCCGACGGCAATTATACTTTAAGCGATAAAGACGAGAAAGAGCAGGATCCACAGTACTCTGATTCTGACGGTGCCATGAATCAGTCAGCCGGTAATGGTGCTTCTGTAATCCTTTCCAACAGCACTAACGAGACATCGGATATCACAATCGGTATAGATGTGTCAAAATTTCAGGGAACTATAGACTGGGCACAGGTTGCTTCATCAGGTGTTGATTTTGCAATGATAAGAGTTGGCTACAGAGCGCAGAAAACAGGCGTTATCTATGCTGACACCAATGCAAAGTATAACATGCAGCAGGCTGCCGCTAACGGAATCAAAGTCGGAGCATACTTCTTCTCATCAGCTGTTAATGAGGCTGAAGCAGTTGAAGAAGCAGACTGGGTTGCAGATTTCATCTCAGATTACAGCATAACTTATCCTGTTGCATTTGACTGTGAGGGCTTTAATACATCTGAAAGCAGACAGAAGAGCATGACTAAGGCTGAAAGAACTGCCGCTGCCACTTCATTTTTACAGGAGATATATGATAAAGGCTATACACCTATGTTCTATGCAGCTTCATCTGAGCTTTCCAATAACAGCCAGTGGAACACTGCAAGCTTAGAAAATTCATATAAGATATGGGTTGCACAATATCCGTCAACGCCTTATCCAGAGACACCATCCACATCATATGCAGGAACATGCAGCATGTGGCAGTATACTAATCAGGGCAGGGTAGCAGGAATTGGTACAAATGTTGATATTAACGTTGCATATTTTGGTTATTCTGAAAGTAACGGTTCTCTTAGCGGTGAAACTGCAGCAGCCGCATCACCTGATGTAGAAGCAGGCATGGTATTCACATCTGTTAATGATACTGTTACTGCCAAAGATGAAGTAAGGCTTCGTGATAAGCCTAGTCAGGATACCGACGCAACAGTAATTACAACACTTGTTAATGGTGAAACAGTCACCCGGACAGGTACAAGCAGCAGCGGCTGGTCAAGACTTGTCTACAACGGACAGACTGTATACGCTGTTACAAGTTATTTAACAACAGACCTTACACCTAAGACAACTGAAAGTCCTACAACCGGATTTAACACGAAATTCACGGACTGTAACGACACAGTAACACCTAAAGACGAAGTTAATCTGAGAAATAAACCTAGTGTGACAGATGCAGATTCTGTTGTTGTTGCAACTGCTAAAAAAGGCGAGCTTTTCACCAGAACCGGCTATAATACAGAGGTTGGCTGGTCAAGGGTTGTATATAACGGTCAGACACTTTACTGTGTTACAAGCCTGCTTTCTATACAATAAATTTAAAATGTCAGGAGAATTATTGTGAGTATTATAATCACTGATTTATGCAAAACCTTTGATGACAATGAAGTTCTTAAAAATGTCAATATAACCCTTAAAGATAATTCTATATATTGTCTTATGGGAACTTCCGGCATTGGAAAAACAACGCTTTTAAGAATTCTAATGGGACTCGAACATGCTGATTCCGGCAGTATATCCGGTATAGATATCAAAAGCATATCTTGTATGTTTCAGGAGGACAGGCTGATTCCTGACCTTTCAGCAATAGATAATGTCAGAATAGTGCTTCGTAGAAAAAACAATAGGGATGAAATCCGTAATCATCTGTTATCAATTCTTCCAGATGATAGTCTTGATATTCCTGTAAGTTCATTATCCGGTGGAATGAAAAGAAGAGTTGCACTTGCAAGAGCATTATCATATCCTGGGAAACTTATAATACTTGATGAACCATTCACAGGTTTAGATAAGGATACTAAGTTAAATGTAATAGACTATATCTTAAAAATGCGTAATAACCGTACTTTGCTTATTGCAACTCATGGAACTGATGATGCCAATCTGTTAGGGGCTGAAATAATAAAGCTTAATAAAAATATTAATTAAACTATTAAAGGGAGACTGTCTTATGACAATCTCCCTTATTAATTAATATTATGTGACTACATTTCTTCGATAATCTTTCTTGCAACATATACGCCACTGGCAGAAGCATGTGATAATGAATGTGTAACGCCGCTTCCGTCGCCAATTATGTATAAGCCCTTATATCTTGTCTCAAGATTGTTGTCAATCTCAACTTCCATGTTGTAGAACTTAACCTCAACACCATACAGAAGTGTATCATCATTGGCAGTTCCCGGTGCAATCTTATCAAGTGCGTAAATCATCTCAATAATTCCATCAAGAATTCTCTTAGGAAGTACAAGACTTAAATCCCCCGGAGTAGCAGCAAGGGTAGGCTTTACAAGCCCCTCCTCAATTCGCTTTTCTGTACTTCTTCTTCCTCTCATAAGGTCACCGAATCTCTGAACAATAACACCTCCACCAAGCATGTTGGAAAGTCTTGCAATACTCTCACCGTATCCGTTACTGTCCTTGAATGGCTCTGAAAAATGCTTTGCAACAAGAAGCGCAAAGTTTGTGTTCTCTGTCTGCTTTTCAGCACCTTCATAGCTGTGTCCGTTAACTGTTACAATTCCATTAGTGTTCTCATTAACTACGATTCCATTAGGATTCATACAGAAGGTTCTTACAAGGTCCTCGAATTTCTCTGTTCTATATACAATTTTGCTTTCGTACAGTTCATCTGTAAGATGTGCAAATATAACAGCAGGAAGCTCAACTCGCACACCGATATCAACACGGTTAGACTTGGTTGGAATCTCAAGCTTCTGACAGACATTTTCAATCCATTTGCTTCCGCTTCGACCAACAGAAACAATACATTTGTTACAATCCATGTACTCGTCCTTATAGAATACTCTGTAGCCGCCATCAATCACTTCAATATTGCTTACAGGAGTATTAAAATAGAAGTCTATATGATTCTTCATCTCGTTATACATGTTCTCAAGAACAATATAGTTAATGTCTGTTCCAAGATGTCTAACTGACGCATCAAGAAGCTTTAACTTGTTCTGCATGCATAAAGTCTTGAACTTAGTGCCTGCTGTCGAATACATGTGAGTCTCTTCACCACCATGTGATGTATTGATTGTATCAACATACTTCATCAGGTCGATTGCCTGATCCCTGCCGATATACTCATAAAGAGTTCCACCGAAATCATTAGTTATATTATATTTACCATCTGAAAATGCACCAGCGCCACCAAATCCGTTCATAATCGCACATGTTGGGCATTTAATACAGGCTTTGACCTTCTTGCCATCTATAGGACATTTTCTCTTCTCTAATGTGTTGCCTTCCTCAAATACAGCCACTCTGGTTTCAGGTGACTTCTTCATAAGCTCGTACGCAGAAAAGATTCCGCCCGGTCCGGCTCCAATAATAATTACATCGTATTCCATACATTATCCTCCTCGGAGAAATATCTTAGAATATTATATCATAGAATCGGGGTTATGTGGTATAGTGTAGGTATTAATTAGAGTATTTAGCATCAGACTACTTATTGATGAGCAAGGTATTATCATCAAGGCTAATGAAAAGGGAAGCCCCAGCGGTAATACCCAATGATGGGAAACAGACTCCGATGAAAGGGCATTCTGTATTTATTGCACAGCATGCAACAGCTACCTGCTGCAGGGAATGCATAAGAAAGTGGCATAAGATGAAGGCTGGTGTAGAGCTAACGCAGATTCAGCAGGATTATCTTGTTGATGTAATAATGAAATGGATAAAAAAGGAATACAACGATTTTAAAAATCAGTAATTCATTAGGCAATTTGAGAAAACTTAGGTGTAAAATTTACTAGGGAAGATAACCATGAGTATTTAATTGACAAGCTGTGAATCATTTGATATCATTGCATGGTAAATTAATAAGACAGTTCGTTTGTACCATCCTGTCTCTAAATAAAACCAGGACTATTATTTTTATAATTCATAATTGGAAATTTTTAGGGAAATAATCTATTAAGGCACGGGTACAGATGTATCCGTGTTTTTTTAATGCAATATAAGCAAATGGAGAAAAGATTTATGTATATTTTAAAAACAGAGGCTAGTTTTGATTCGGCACATTTTCTTGCAGAATACAATGGAAAATGCAGCAATCTTCATGGACATAGATGGAAGATTGTTCTTGAAATTCAAACTGAGGAACTAAAGGAAGATGTTCAGCATAAGGGTATGTATGTTGATTTTGGAGAACTGAAAAAAGATTTAAGAAACATAGCAGATTCAATGGATCATGCATTAATTATAGAAAGAAATTCATTGAAGGAAACTACATTTGAAGCTTTAAAAAGCGAGAATTTCAAAATTATTGAACTTGATTTCCGACCGACAGCGGAGAATATGGCCAAGTATTTTTATGAAAAAATAAAAATACTTGGATACAACATGAGAGCTGTAACTGTATATGAAACTCCTGCTAATAGTGCAACTTATATGGAATGATTTTTAATCTGAAAGGATTTATATATGAGTAAATATGAAGTAGTTGAAAAATTTGTAAGTATTAATGGTGAAGGAACTAAAGCCGGGCAGCTAGCGGTTTTTATACGCTTTAAGGGCTGTAATCTTAACTGTAAATACTGCGATACCAAATGGGCTAATGAGCAGGAGACACCTTCTCAACCAATGACAGAAAAAGAAATTCTTGATTATGTTTTATCGACAGGAGTAAAAAATGTCACTCTTACTGGTGGTGAACCACTGCTAAGAGAAGGTATTGAAAATGTTATAACAGTTCTTGCAGAAAACAATCTGAACATTGAAATAGAGACTAACGGCAGTGTCTATCTTGATAAAATCCGTAAGCTTCACAAAGAGAATGTAACTTTTACAATGGATTATAAGCTTTCATGCAGTGGTATGGAAGCGGCCATGAATCTGGATAATTTTGATATTTTAAATAGCAATGATACTGTCAAATTTGTAGCAGGTTGTCGAGAGGATCTTATAAAGGCAAAACAAATTATAGAAAAATATAATCTGTATGGAAAATGTAACCTTTATATAAGTCCGGTATTTGGAATGATAGAACCTGAGGAAATTGTTAATTTTATGAAAGAGAATGTAATGAATGATGTTAATATGCAGATTCAGTTACATAAAATTATATGGTCACCAGACAAAAAAGGAGTCTGACATGGAAAAACATAAGAAAATAGACACTAAGGCAATTGAATATCATATAGCTGGTATTCTTAAGGCTCTGGGTGATAACCTGAACGGGAGGGCTTAAAAGATACACCTAAAAGAGTTGCAAAAATGTATGAAGAAGTTTTTGATGGAATGAATTATACAAATGAAGAAATTGCGGATATGTTTAACAAAACATTTGCACTGGATATGGATGAAGAAGAGTCTGAACAAATAGAATGTAAATGTCAGAGCGGAACTTCCAATATGGTAGTGGTAAAAGATATAGATATTTTCAGTTATTGTGAGCATCATCTTGCTCTTATGTATGATATGAAGGTAACAGTTGCTTATATTCCAAATGGAAGAGTAATAGGTCTTAGTAAGATAGCAAGAATAGCAGATATGGTATCTAAAAGACTGCAGCTTCAAGAAAGAATAGGAAGTGATATTGCTGATATTATGCAGATGGTTACTGGTGCCAAAGATATAGCAGTATTTATTGAAGGATGTCATAGCTGCATGACCGCAAGAGGAATTAAAAAAGCTAACACAAAAACATATACACAAACATTAAGAGGGAGATTTAACAATGAAAGCAATGGTTTTGTTCAGTGGTGGAATAGATAGTACAACATGCCTTGGTATGGCAGTAGAAAAATATGGTCCAGAAAATGTTATTGCGTTATCAATATCATATGGGCAGAAACATACAAAAGAGATAGAAGCGTCAGATAAAATAGTAAAATACTATAATGTAGAACATATTTATCTTGACCTTGCAAAAATATTTCAATATAGTGATTGTTCATTATTATCACATTCTGATAAGGAAATACCTAAAGAATCATATGATGAGCAGATTAAGAGCACAAATGGTTCTCCTGTTTCAACATATGTTCCATTTAGAAATGGGTTATTTTTATCAAGTGCTGCAAGTATAGCAATTTCAAAAGGCTGCAGTGAGATATATTATGGGGCACATGCGGATGATGCGGCTGGAAGTGCATATCCTGACTGCAGCAGTGATTTTAATAATGCAATAAATGAGGCTATATATCTTGGAAGTGGAAAGCAGATTAAGGTTGTAGCACCATTTATCAATGCAACAAAGGATCAGGTTGTAAAAAAGGGGCTTGAGCTAAATGTACCTTATAAGTACACATGGAGTTGCTATGAAGGTAGCGAAAAACCTTGTGGAAAGTGTGGAACATGTATAGATAGAGCCAGAGCATTTGAGTTAAACGGAATTAATGATCCAGCTATGGAATAAAAAGGAGAAAATTATGACTGGAAGAAGTAAAGAAGAAACAGCAGATATAACATTATTGGGAAATCAGAAAACACAGTATCCAAGTGATTATGCACCGGAGATGTTAGAGACTTTTGAGAATAAACATCAGGGTAATGATTATTTTGTAAAATTTAATTGCCCAGAATTTACAAGTTTGTGTCCTATAACAGGGCAGCCAGATTTTGCAACTGTTACAATATCATATGTGCCAAACATTAAAATGGTGGAAAGTAAATCATTAAAATTATATTTATTCAGTTTCAGAAATCATGGTGATTTTCATGAAGACTGTATGAATATTATCATGAAAGATTTGATAAAACTTATGGATCCAAAATACATAGAGGTATGGGGAAAATTTACTCCTAGAGGTGGAATATCAATAGATCCTTACTGTAATTATGGAAAACCAGGAACAAAATGGGAGGATATAGCATTTAACAGAATGGCAAACCATGATATGTATCCAGAAAAGGTCGATAATAGATAATAATAGATAAAATAACGCCGATAAATCAGGATTTATCGGCGTTTTACAGTTACTCAAATAAATGTCTAAATAGATCTTTAATTTCGTCCGGGAAATCCTTGAAATCATCTTCTTTCACTTAAAAATTGCTCGTTACAGTAGTAAAGTACACATTTTAGTCACTTCGCTAAATTGCTGTTTAACGAAGTGATTACCTTGCAAGCAATAAATTACTCTTAAAAATGTTGCATGCCTTTCATTCTAATTATTCTTTTTCTTCTCTCTTCTTATAAAAAGACAGACACATATAACAACAAAAACAACAGTTGCAGCTATAAGAATTGGCCATACCGGAATCGGACAGACAGATGCCTTTATAAGCTTAAGTCCCTGATAAAGTGTGTATACACCGAATATCGAGAATATTGCGAATGCAAGTGTATTAAGCAGTCCGTCCGGAGTCTTGCTCTTTAACAGATATCCGACTAACATACCAAGAATGTCAGCTGCAAAAAGTCCGAGCGAACATCCTATCCATACAACAAGAGCTGCACTCATACCTTCATTAGCACCAAATGTTATAGCTGTAAGCTGTGTCTTATCACCAAGTTCTGCAATGAAAAATGTACAGAAAACTGCAAGTGGTGCAAACTTAATCTTTGATTTGCCGCTGCCTTCTTCTTCGTCATCATCATCTCCGGCAATGGTTGATGAAGCAAAATAAAGAAATGCAAGTGCTGCAATAGTCTTTATAAGCCAGTCAGGAATAAATTCACTGACAAACCCACCTGCTAAAACAGCAAGTCCGTTAAGTACAAGAATTGCTGCAGCAGTTCCTAATATAATATCTCTTAACTTATATTTAGAAGTAAGGGCAATAAGCATAAGCTGGGTTTTATCTCCCATCTCTGCTATGAATTCAGTAAAAAATACTTTTAAAAACAACAACATTGGTATGTTACCTCATTTATCTTATTATGATATAAACTGCATATATTGCGTAAAGCGCAACCATTGAAAATCCTTCGATTCTTCCAATCTTTTTCTTAGTTCCTGCAAATATCCATACGCACACGGTAAATACAATAAGCACGCACAAATCTATAATATTTTCTGTAATTATGCTGATTGGGCTGATTGCTGATGCAATACCAAGTACCATAAGTATGTTAAATACATTTGAACCAATCGCATTACCAAGTGCCATATCGACTTCATTCTTTCTGGCTGCCACAATTGAAGTTACAAGCTCTGGAAGTGATGTTCCAATTGATACGATTGTAAGTCCGATAAGTGTCTGGCTCATTCCAAGGTCACTTGCAATTCTTGAAGCAGCATCTACTGTCATATCTCCGCCAATCGCGATCGCAATTGCACCACCTATTATGAAAAGAATGCTGAGTGGGACAGATACCAGCTTGATATCTTCATCTGAACCGCCCTCAACCTCAACTTTTTTACCTTCTTTGCTTGCCTTTAGTGCAATCTTAATCATATATAAAATGTATCCTGCAAATGCACCAATAAATATTACACCATCAAAATGTCCAAGTGTCATACCTGACTTATCACCAAATCCGAGGATTCCTAAAAGCAATAAAAGTCCAGCACAGATAAGTGAAAATGGGATATCTCTTTTTATTGTTTCTTTTGCAACATTTACTGTTGCAATCATTGCACATACGCCAATAACAACCATCAGGTTAAATATATTAGATCCGACTACATTACTTACTGCAAGCTCATTGTTGCCTGTAATTGATGCAGATACGCTTACCGCTGTCTCTGGAAGCGATGTTCCCATCGCGACAATCGTAAGTCCTATAATAATAGAAGGAACATGCAGTCTCTTTGCCACACTTGAGCTTCCCTCAACGAAAAAATCTGCTCCTTTAATCAGCAGCACAAATCCGATAATCAAGAACACAACTACAAGCGCAAAGGGCGCGTTATTAATAAAATTACCCATATAAATCTCCTTATTTTTCTGCTTTTTCCTTTTCCGGGGGGTATAAAAAAACTCATGTATATCAACCAGATTCAGTGATATTACACACTGAAAATAATTGATATACATGAGTCTCATTATTTAAGATTTGCCAGATTATACTCTCTATTATAATCAGAATGTTGACAAATCACACTTCCGCGCTAACTACTCCCTCATGGAATATTTAATTACTTGATAAATAATATCAAATGCGTGCATGTGTGTCAATAACTAATTCTTATGAAATCTCTTCTCTTCCTCATATGCAGGCTCACATGTAAGGTTCATTCCAAGTCTCTTAAATGTATCTTTATCAACAGATGAAAGGATTACTGTTGAGTGAACATCACAGCCATAAAGCTTAGGAATCTGCTTTAAAGCCTTATCAGCTAAAGGATTGGCTACAACTGAAGATGAAAGCGCAATAAGTATCTCATCTGTATGAAGTCTTGGATTCCTGCTGCCAAGGTAATTAGTCTTTAAAGTCTGGATTGGACTGATTGACTCAGGTGATAACAGGTCAACTGAATCATCTATTCCAGCAAGCTGCTTTAATGCATTAAGCAATGCTGATGACGCAGCACCTAACAAATCACCTGTTTTTCCGGTAACAATAGTTCCATCTTCCAACTCAATTGCAACCGCCGGTTTGTCACCGCTTTTTGCTGACTTTTCAAGCGCAGCATTAACAACAGGTCTTGAAGATGGTGTGATTCCTGCCTGATTCATGAGAAGCTCAATCTTGTATATTTCCTGACTGTTTACACCAGTTCTCTTCTGGTCGCATAAACATTTGTAATATCTTCTGATAATCTCCATATCAGAAGCATAACGGCATGCCTCATCATCAACAATACAGTTACCCGCCATATTAACGCCCATATCTGTTGGTGACTTATATGGACTCTCACCGGCAATAAGCTCGAACATAGCATTAAGTACAGGGAATATCTCGATATCTCTGTTATAATTAACAGTTGTTTTACCATATGCTTCCAAATGGAAAGGATCAATCATATTAACATCATTAAGGTCTGCTGTCGCTGCCTCATAAGCAAGATTAACAGGGTGCTTAAGTGGAATATTCCAGATTGGGAATGTCTCAAACTTGGCATATCCAGCCTTAACTCCATGCTTATATTCATGGTAAAGCTGAGAAAGGCATGTAGCCATCTTTCCACTTCCCGGACCCGGTGCAGTAACAACTACAAGTGGTCTGCTTGTCTCGATAAATTCATTCTTTCCGTAGCCTTCATCACTTACAATCTTAGCAACATCATTAGGATAGCCTGCTATCTTATAATGCTTGAAATTCTTGATTCCATGTGCATCCAGAACCTTAATAAAATTATCAACATCAGGCTGCTGGAAATACTTGGTAATGCATACGCTTCCAACAAAAAGTCCGTATTCTGTAAATGCATCTATAAGTCTTAATACTTCCTGATCATAAGTAATTCCATAATCACCACGAATTTTGTTGCTTGCAATATCTTCTGCACTTATTGCAATAACAACCTCTGCCTGGTCCTTTAACTGCAAAAGCATCTGAAGCTTTGAATCCGGCTTAAATCCTGGAAGAACCCTTGATGCATGATAATCATCGAACAGCTTTCCTCCAAACTCAAGATATAACTTATTGTCAAACTTGGCAATTCTCTCCTTAATATGCTCAGACTGCATTTTTAAATATTTGTCGTTATCAAATCCTATCTTCATAATCTTATTCCTTTAAGTAAAATTCTTTAATAAAATTAACATAAATCACAAAATTTATCCAGTTCTTTAGTGACAATATTTTTCGTTTTGAACTTCGGATTATTGTATAATCTGCCTCGTGCCATGACTAAATCCACGTTACGAAGTGCCCTGAGGTCATCAAGCGGGTTATTCTTAGTCACAATCAGGTCAGCACATTTGCCGGCTTCAACTGAACCTGTCACATCCCCAATGCCAGCCAATACAGCGCTGTTAAGAGTTGCTGTATATAATGCAAATGCATTGCTTACACCGACATATTTGTGAAAATAATATAGTTCTCTCCAGAAATCATACTGTGTAATCCATGGACAGCCAACATCATTACCAAGTACGACTGGAATGTCGTTGGCAATTGCAGCTTTGGCACATTCCTTGATTCCCTCAAACACAATATTGCCATTGTACTGCTCGACCTCTGACGCATTAGATACGCTTCTGTCAAAAAGCGCATATGGCAGTGCCGGAGATAATGTTGTACAAAGAAACGCATTATTTTCCTTAAACAAATGTATTATCTCATCATCAGGCTTTGCTCCATGCTCTATTGAATCAACGCCATTCTGTAGTGCAACCCTTACACCCTCTGGTGACTCAACATGTGCTGCAACCTTATATCCAAGCGCATGTGCCTTATCACACACTGCCTTTACCATCTCAGGCTGCATCTTAAGTTCACCCGGCACGCCCTTAGCCTTGGCATCAAGCACCCCGCCTGTAATCATAAGCTTGATAAGGTCAACATTCTGACTCTTTGCAATATCAACCTGCACAAGCGCCTCATCTATATTATGTGCAGCTACTGCAACAGAACCAGCCATATGTCCACCCGGCACAGAAATTCCTTCATTAGCTGCAAGAATTCTTGGTCCGGCTGCCTTACCATTTCTGATATCGTCCCTTACTCTTGTATCAAAATCAGCAAGACCACCAACAGTTCTTATTGTAGTAACACCACTCATAAGTTCAGTCTTTGCAAAATCTTTGACGACCTTGTATGTCACAGCTCTTGAAAGTGCTGTTCCCATAAGCATCTTAACAGTCTTTTCATTATCTCTCTGTTTCTTCTGTGGCTTCCCATTGCCTGCAAGATGAACATGCATATTAATAAGCCCCGGCATAAGGTATCTGCCTTCAAGATTAATCTCCTTAAACCCATCCGGTACAGTGCTACCCTTCACAATACAGGTAATCTTATCATCTTCAACAAGCACAGAATGACCATCTAAAACTTTCATATCCTTAGTTCCATCAAGGATATGTCCATTAGTAAAAATGTATTTCATAACCCGTCGCTCCTTGCTTTCAGCATAATCTTAAGTTATTTTACCACATTTTCACCAGTAATGTCACATGAAATAAATGCTTTCTAGAATAGCATCACAACAGCATGCACAACAAATGCCATCACCCACGCAATCAGACACTGCCACACAACCATTATAACAGCCCATTTCCCGCCAAGCTCACGCTTTACTGAAGCAATTGCTGCGATACAAGGTGTGTACAGAAGACTGAATACAAGCATTGCGGCTGCACCGGCTGTTGAAAGTGCTGCCTGTATGCCTGTCCCGAAAAGTATCTGCATTGTTGATACGACACTTTCCTTTGCCATGACACCACACAGCAAAGATGTACATATTCTCCAGTCACCAAGTCCTAAAGGTGCAAATACAGGGGCTATTATTCCCGCAATAAGTGCAAGTATGCTGTCCTTTGAATCTGTAACAAGATTAAGGTGCAGATTGAAGCTTTGTAAAAACCAGACAATTACAGTTGCAACAAATATAACTGTAAATGCTCTCTGCAGGAAATCCCTAGCCTTTTCCCATAATAACTGCAAAACATTTTTCATGCCTGGAAGTCTGTAATTAGGAAGCTCCATAACAAAAGGAACAGCTTCGCCCTTGAATAATGTTCCTTTATAAAGCAATGCCACAAGAATTCCCATAATAATTCCAAAGAAATATAATGCACCCATTATAAATGCACCCTTTCCCGGAAAAAATGCACTGACAAAGAATGAATATATTGGCAGCTTGGCTGAACAGCTCATAAATGGTGTAAGAAGAATTGTCATCTTCCTGTCTCTCTCACTTGGAAGCGTTCTTGTTGCCATAACTGCAGGAACAGTACATCCAAATCCAATCAACATAGGAACAATACTTCTTCCTGACAGACCAATCTTTCTTAATAGTTTATCCATAAAAAATGCTACTCTTGCAATATAACCACTGTCCTCCATAAGTGATAAGAAGAAAAACAGTGTAACAATAATCGGCAGGAATGAAAGCACTGAGCCGACACCTGCAAATATTCCATCTATTACAAGACTGTGAATAACCTTATTCACGCCTGCCGCTGCAAGTGCATTGTCAACAACGCCAGTAAGTGCATCAATACCCATCTGCAGAACATTCTGTAAAAATGCACCTATCACATTGAATGTAAGGAAGAATATTGCTAGCATAATCGCCACAAAGCAGGGAATTGCCGTATATTTACCAGTAAGAATCTTATCAATCTTCTGGCTTCGTATTCTTTCTTTACTTGCCTTAGGCTTAACAACATTAGCTTCGCATATCTTCTCTATAAATGTAAATCTCATATCTGCAATTGCCGCACTTCTGTCAAGACCTCTCTCAGTCTCCATCTGAAGTACAATATGCTCAAGCATCTCTTTTTCATTCTCATCAAGCTGCAGCAGCTTTAATATAAGAGGATCACCTTCAATAATCTTACTTGCTGCAAATCTTACCGGAAT
This sequence comes from Eubacterium sp. AM46-8, assembly GCF_003466705.1. Lineage (NCBI taxonomy): Bacteria > Bacillati > Bacillota > Clostridia > Eubacteriales > Eubacteriaceae > Eubacterium > Eubacterium sp. AM46-8. Next base: position 77,646 of record NZ_QSEU01000008.1, on the reverse strand, counting down.
ATCGGCTCTCTTTGCATGATCCTCTATAAGATGAATAACAGCATGAATACATCTGTGTACCGCTCCGCCAAAATCATTCTCATCGCAATAATCAGTTCTTTCTGGCTTCTCCTGATACTCTGCAATATGAAGTGCATGCCTTATAAGCTCGTCAACACCTTCATTCTTGGCAGCAGATATAGGAATAACCGGAATTCCTAGCATATTTTCCATGCCATTAATATCAACAGAACCTGAATTGCCTACTACCTCATCCATCATATTAAGTGCAAGAACCATAGGCACATCCATCTCTAAAAGCTGCATTGTAAGATACATGTTTCTCTCAATATTAGTTGCATCAACTATATTAATAATAGCCTTTGGCTTCTCATTAAGTACGAAATTTCTCGAAACAATCTCCTCGCTGCTGTATGGTGACATAGAATATATTCCTGGTAAATCCGTTACTGATGTATTCTCATGTCCCTTAATCATACCGCTCTTGCAGTCAACTGTAACACCCGGAAAGTTTCCGACATGTTGGTTAGAACCGGTAAGCTGATTAAACAGAGTTGTCTTTCCACAATTCTGGTTACCAACCAGTGCAAATGTAAGCTTTGTTCCTTCAGGAAGCTTTTCTCCATCTCCCTTAGCATGGTATTTACCAGTCTCACCAAGTCCCGGATGGTCAGACTTATATATTCGGTCTGGCCTTTCGTGTTTTCTTGTACGCTCATCTATAGGATCAATAGTAATCTCTCCTGCATCGGCAACTCGAAGTGTCAATTCATAGCCATGTATCTGTAATTCCATTGGGTCACCCATAGGTGCCAGTTTCACAAGCGTAACTTCCGCCCCGGGAATTACGCCCATATCAAGAAAATGCTGTCTTAATGCGCCTTCACCACCAACTGAGGTAATTCTTGCACATTGTCCAATCTTAAGTTCATTTAACTTCATGTGTGTTTTCCTTTTCTAAATAATCTGCCCAAATCATTATTGATAATTCTTCTCAATAATTATTGTAGCACACATGACAAGTGCAGGACACCCCTTAATTGGCATCCTGCACATTTTTCTTAATATTTAACTTCTCTTCTACATGGAATACATTACTTCGTAGTCGCAATCATATCCGCAATTGCCCATCTTCCATCATATTTCACGAAATAGAATGTCGAATCAATAACATCTTTTCTCGCACCGCCTGAGGTAAGCGTCATATTCTTTGTAAATGCAATATGGCATGAATAACAGTCATCATTATATTCAATATAATTATCAACTGTTACTCCTGTATACGGATTCCCCGACAATGTGTGGTCACTGATAAATGTAATATCTGCACTTGACGCATAATCTTTCGCAAGATTCCAGTAATAAGAATCCTCAATAAGATACTGCTGCACTGTTGCAAGTCCATGACCTGAACCACTTAAATCATTAGTAAGGAAATTATCCCATATTTTTGCCATATTAAGAGCTTCTTCTTTTCTTTCTGATGGCATATCGGCAGAATTGCCACTTGCAGCTACAGATACATTTCCCTTAGCATCTACATTTGCAGTAACTTCACTGCCTGATGCATTATATACTTTGATTTCCGGCTTATTGACAAATCCAGTCAGCTTATATTCAACCGACTTTGGCATTGTGACATATTTAGAAACATTCACAAAATCAGGATTCTCTGTAACTTTGCCAGTCTTGTAATCATCTGACACAGTAATTCCATTAACTGTAAATGTATATCCTTCCGGAATTGAAACAGTATAATCGGTGGTCTTTGCTGAAAATACAGGCTCAATTGACTTAATCTTCCAGTCAAACACTGTAAGTATTCCAAGAACAACATGCTGGTCTTTGGTCTCCAGTGTCATTCTGGCAACCTTCTTGTCATCAGCATATATGTCATACATAGGCTCTTCTGTATTATAACTGCCCTCTGATTTCTTATATGTATAGTCAGTTGTACCATCTAATTCGGACATGTACATATTGACAAATGTATCTTTTCCCTCAAATTCACTGCTGGCTGGAAGCTCAATATTATCAGCCAATGTCTTATCAGCAGCCATCTTTGTAAAGTCATTAAGGAAATCATTCATTACCTTGTCCGACTGTGAATTCTCATATTTCTTAAGGCATGAACCTGTATATGCAATCATACAGATTGCAAGAATAAGAAGAATCACTGCATATACGGCAAGCCCTGTCCAGTAATTTAATGGTATATTGATTTTGCCTATATTTATAGACTTTTTAGTATTATTTTTCATATCTACACAGTTCTCCTTCCAATTACTTAGGCATTACAACAAATGCTGTTGGCAGCTTCCATGATGAATTCTGATAATAAAATGTTACGCTTGTCATCTCATAGCCACCGTTATATACCATTGTTGAAGAACTTCCGCCATCAAGGTTGGCTGCATTGACTGCTCCGTATTCCTGCATGACTGATATCAGGTCTGACGCAGTTGCACCAAGATGTCCTGAAGCACCTCTTCCATCTGTAACTAAAAGAAGTATTGCTCCGTCAGCTCTCTGTCCGATTGCTGTTCTAGGGTTAGCCCCGCTTCCCTGACCTTTTAATACTCTTGCTTCATTGTTAATAATAAGCGGAACAAAATGATTATTAGAATCAGAGCTTTCCTCCTGAAAGGCAACAGCATCCCTGATTCCAGCTTCATTAACATAGCTCTCAAAATCTGCTGCCGACATACCATCTATATCTTTAACAACTAAAAGGTTATCCTTATTAAGTCCAATTAAGTAAAGACCTGAAAGTGCTGAAGGACTGTTATATGTAATCTTACCGTCCTGCACTACAATTCCAAGTGGTGAGCCGCCTCTGTTTCCTGATGAAACATACAGACCGCCGTTAACTCCTGCAACAGCTCCTGCTCCGCTCACAATCTCATGAAGCTCCTTACCGTAATCTCCCCAAGGATATGTAGTTCCAACCTTAACCTGTGACGGATCTTTTATAATCAGCATTTTTCCAAAGAATGACCTTCCTGAAATCTCAACCATTCTTATTCCATTCCCGTCAAACTGCTCTACCTCTCCGTTATTATCAACCGTCTGTGTATCTGTGTCTGTTGATATATTAATAAGAGAAGTATCAATATCTGAATCCATTGACTCCATCTTATTAGCATTAATTACCTCATTAATCTGCGCATCTGTACAGAACCACGAAGCAAGAAACTTCATCTGACCTGATTCAAGAACTGTTGATATAAAAAGATTTCTGGCAGCAGGTGCTGAATCGCTACATATTCTCTTAATCATAATGAATAAAGTTCCTACCAGCATTACTATAGTAACAAGTACCACCAGTAACACCCTGCCTATAATTCTGGCAATTTTCTTTCCCATAATTTTCTCCCTATTCTGTGTTATATATTATTCCAGCATCATTGCCTTAGATATCACTGAACCTGAAATACTGAAAATATTAATTATTATATCACTAATATGGCAGTGTTTGCCATATATAATTTGAAATACTCATCGCTGTCACTTCTTCTTGTACATTCTCATCGCTGTCCGCACGGACAGCTCATATGCCAGAACTGCATTCTGGCATTGTCGCGACGCTCCTCGAATATACAAGAACAAGCCCCAGCCCATGCAAGCATGGCTGTCACTTCTTCTTGTACATTCTCATCGCTGTCCGCGCAAAAAAAGAGCGACGGCAAATTAACTCTGCCATCGCTCCTTTTAAAAAATATGAGGGAGAAAAAATGTTTTCTTTACTCCATCATAATACAACATACTTTGTGATATGTTAATATATATTGTATAAAGCATTTCTAAAAAAAGTATAAAATGGCATTCAACTTATTCCGGTCGTCCAAGATAAAATCCCTGCACTAAATCAATACCATTATCTCTTAAGAATTCATACTCTTCTCTTGATTCAACACCCTCAGCAAGCACCTTGATGCCTCTTTTATGGAAGCTGTCTCTATAATAATAATAATACTCCTGCTTATCAATATCATTCTCAATATCTGTTATCAGACTTCTGTCCAGCTTTACGATATGCGGTGCAAATATATCCACTGCCATCATATTATTATTGCCTGTTCCAAAATCATCAAGTGCAATATTGAATCTGCTTCTATTAATTGAATTCTTCTTAGACTGCCATTTGTCAATGTCTAACGCAGTGTATTCCAGAATCTCTATTATTCCCTTATCTCCCAGAACATCTGCATAGAATTCATCAAAAACAGCCTGCTCCTCTGCAGTAAATGATTCCGCAGGAAATGAATTAATTGCAATATATGAATTATAACCTCTTCTCTCATAACACTGGACTGCACCAAATATCGTAGCAACCTCAAGTGTATGCAAATCACCTTTTTTGCGGAATTCTTCAATCAGATTAATTACTGATATATTCTTTGGCCTCATTAAAGCTTCATGTGCATATATCTCCTTACCATCCGGAAAGAAAATAGGCTGAAATGCATAACTTATTTCTAACTTTACAAGCTTATCTTTAATCTCTTCTTCAAGTGGAAAAATGCTATAGTCTACCATATTTTCGTCAAAACCCTCTCACATTATTTATAAACAACATTAAAAATTCTACCGCTTTATTACATTCTTTGCAACTGTTATATTCATTCACAATTAATCACAAATAATCATCATAAAGGTGTCAGTTCTGACATTTTACTGCATGCAATCCTAAAGTTTTCTATCTTCATATCAGAATAACTGATTACAAAGCTGTGGCTGTATTCATCTGTATTATTATGATAGTACTCAGATAACGCATTTATATGGATGCCATCTTTCTCAAGTCTTCTTTTTACCTCATTATCAGAAAGTAATGTATTAAGTTCAAGAATAAAATGCAGTCCTGAATCAGCCTCTCTTACTCTTCCAACACATTTGAACGGCTCCTCTTTAAGTACTGAAAGAACAGCCTCTCTCTGTTTCGTATAATACAGTCTCATTCTGTTTAAATGTTTCTCAAAATACCCTTCTTCTATAAATGCAGCAAGTGCATACTGCTCGAAATTAGATACAGTACATGCATAAAAATCAAGTTTTTCCTGATATGTTGCTGCAAGGTGTGGTGGCAGAACCATATAACTGATTCGGATTGTCGGTGTCAGTGTTCTTGAAAATGTATTCATATATATAACCTTTTCGCTTATATCTATGCTTTTCATAGTCGGAATTGTCTTTCCTGTCATACGGAATTCTGAATCATAATCATCTTCTATTATATATCTGTCCGGCTTTTCATTAGCCCATGCAAGCAGTTCAAATCGCCGGCTTACCGGCATTGTTATACCTGTCGGATAATGATGTGTAGGACTTATATGAACAATATCTGCCATACATTCTCTTACCGCTTCCGGTTTCATTCCTTCATCATCCATACCTGCATAACAGAATTTAACATTATTACTTGCATATATCCTGGCAATCTTAGAATATCCCGGATCTTCAACACAATACACTTTATCTCTTCCCAAAAGCTGTATAAGAAGACTATACATATATTCCGTTCCGGCGCCAATGATTATCTGTCCGGGTGTTACCTGCATATCACGAAATGAAGCCAGATGCATAGCAATTGCTTTTCTTAACTCCCATGTTCCTTCTCCCGGAGAAATTTTCATAAGATCATCCTGCCTGTCTGTTATAACACGTCTCATAAGCTTAGCCCATGTTGCAAATGGAAAGCTTCCAGGATCTGTCCTGTTTGATGATAAATCTGATTTATATCCGGTCTTCTTCTTTGCGGTTATTTCAGGAACTTCATATTTTACCGGCTTTATCCTTGCAACACCTGAAATATCCGATACATAATAGCCCTTCTTAGGAACAGAATATATATATCCTTCACTCATAAGCTGTCCATATGAATTCTCTACTGTTATGGTGCTTATTCCAAGATTGACAGCAAGCGTTCTCTTTGAAGGAAGATGCTCACCCTTAACAAGTCTGCCTTCTATTATATCTTTTTTGATACATTTGTATAAATATTCATATATTGATTCTTTTCCAATGTTTTCAAACGAGTATGTCAACATAATCTGACCTTATTTCTTTTTCAGAAATATTCCTTTATATTAATGTCAGTTATTATAACATGCCTGATGAAATGTAGCAAATATTCTACAAATATTACATATATTTCTTATCTTTTCTGTTACACAAGATATAGAATACCACATTTAACACAATTCCAAAAATAGTTGCAACCGGAGCGGCCAGACCAATCTTAGTAAGGCTCGCATCAGGCTGTATACTCATATAATACGCAAATGGCAGACGGACAAGCAGCGTCTGTACAAGCCCCTGAATCATTACCCATACCGTCTTGTCATGTCCATTAAAGTAACCAATCATGCTGAATAAAATTGCTGTAACAATTGTCTCTAACGCAAATCCCTTAAGGTAGTCATAACCATTCTGAATAACTGCCTCATCGGTTGTAAATATTGCTGTGAGAAGGTCACCCTTAAACATCACGAATAAGAATACTATGCATCCTATAACCAGTCCGACTCCAATACCGACAAACATCGTCTTCTTTGCTCTCTTTTCGTTGCCTGCGCCGACATTCTGTGAAACAAATGACGCCATTGACTGCATAAGAGAGCTTGGAATAAGCATTGCGAAATTAACTATTTTACATGCAACGCCATATCCTGACGAAGCCTGTAATCCCAGTCTGTTAACGAATGCACATAAGGCAAGGAATGAAATCTGTGTAAGAAATTCCTGTAATGCAAGAGGAAGCCCAACTTTTAACGCTCTCCTGCAATGTCTGTTAATTGAGAAATCCTTCTTAGTTATCTTAAACGGAAGTTTTCTCTTAAAAAGTAATACAAGTGCAAATACAACACTTACCGCCTGTGCTGCAACTGTCGCAATAGCAGCTCCGGCAGCATTCATATTAAACCCTGCAACAAGGACAAGGTCACCCACAATATTAATAACACATGCAACTGCCACGAATATAAGAGGTGATTTGCTGTCTCCAAGTCCCCTGAATACTGCTGAAAGAAGATTATATGCAACTATAAAGAATATTCCTGAGCCACAAATTTTTACATATAAAGATGTAAGACCTACTGCTTCTTTCGGTGCCTGCATTATAACTGCAATCTGTCTTGAAAAAACAATCATAACGATAAAAAGAGCAACCGAAATCATTGCAAAAACAACAATTGCGCCACCAATTAAAGCACCTATCTGTTCCGGCTTCTTCTCACCAATATATCTTGCAATAAGCACTGTAACACCCATTGCAAACTGTGTTATAACAAATGTAACTAAATTAAGCACCTGGCTTCCTGTAGATACGGCTGAAAGGCCTTCAGTAGTTCCGAATCTTCCAACAACAAGCAAGTCAACTGCACCATACGCTGCCTGTAATATTAACGCCCCAAGTATAGGCATCATAAAAGGAATCAGTTTTCCTAATATACTTCCCTGTGTAAAATCTGATTCTGAATTATTCAATGTCAACTCTCCTTTCGCTCATCACCTTGTAGAATTTGTTAATAGTCTCAATCATAGAATCAGCCTCTTCATCACTAATATCCGTAAGATATCCGCTAAGACGGCTGTAATAATCCGCATCATACTTCTTAGACAACTCTTCTCCCTTATCCGTAACCGTAATATAAGTTATCCTTGCATCTTCCTGTGAAGTAGTCTTCTTAAGATATCCCTTAGCTTCCATCTCCTTGACAGTACGGGTAACCCCTGGTCTTGGCAGATTAAGCCAGTCACTGATATCCGAAACCTTAACACAATCATTAGTCTCTAACAGATGATGAATCACATCAATATACTGGATATAAGCAGGCGCAACCCCATCTGGCAGCTCCGGCAGCAATTCCCTAATCCTCTTAGCCAGATAGCAGGCATCCAGCATTCTCTTAATCTTGTCTGGTTTCATAACAAATTCAACTCCTTAAATTATATGGTCATAGATTTAATTACCCTTGTTAATTATCGCAGGTAATTATATATGTATATTCCTGTAGTGTCAACCTGATTTCTATGTAGATTCCTGCTTATCGTTGTGAAACTGGTTTGATTTTGCTTGTAATCCTCTATTTTCCTTTCAATATAGCTCTATTTGCATTTTCATGTAACCGTCTCTGTATCTCCTAGTAACGTCTTGGTTTATGCTGCTTTTATTTTCATGTGGATTCTTTTATGTGATTTTTATTTTCGTATAGATTTATTCATGAGGAATTACCGTTCCTATAAATATCATTTTTCATAAGCACATATAGGTACTTTTTCACTCATTCCAATAATTTCCAGCAAAAAACACCTATAAGACGGTCCACTATTAACTGTCTTATAGGTTTCTACAGAAAAAACATAATAATACAAGATTTTTCCATATTTTCACCTATAAATCCATCGATAATACAACTACCTATAGGTATCACATCAAGGAAGCGATGTTCCCCAAAGGGGAACGAGCCCATCCCACAACAAAACCTTCCGGTCAACAAGGAAGCGATGTTTTCCAAAGGGAAACAAGCTTGAGTCCACGCACAGGCAGGCCTGTTTTATGGTGTGTTGCAGCTTCAGACCGTTGGAAGTGCGCCGGCACTTAGTGAACGCACTCCCGAAGGGAGCAGTGAACTTAGTACCGCTGCGCACTTCCACGAGCGGGAGCGTGTCTAAAGTGCAATACACCATAAAACCCTTACTCTACATTTTTCAATGCATCCGTCTTAGGAATCTTAGAAATCTTCACAAGCTGAAGCACAGCAACAACTGCATAGCATACAATTCCAAGAATAACCATCTCAACAAAGCAGCTTTTTCTTATCATGTATGGGATATATCCTGTCATCATAGTGTAAAGATATGATGAGAATGCCCACTTAAGCATGACATTGATTAAAGGAACTGAAACAACAAGTGATATAACGACCATAATCGAAGTTGCCATTATATACAATCCTCCAATCTCTCCATTCTTGAAGCCAAGAATCTTAGTCATAGATATTGACTGTGCATTTTTCTCAATAATCTGTTTAGATAACAGATACATAAGAAGCACGAACATTATAATTCCAAAATACTTCAGTATATACATCATCTCGCCCATTGAAACCTTCATCTGGTTAGACACTTTGATAAGGTCTTCATATGTAACTATTGAAGCAACATATTTATCATCAATATCTGTCAGCTTCTTGTCTGTGAAATATCCTGTAAAGTAATCATCAGCCTTGTCAAATGTATCAATAAAGTTTTTTCTTGTCATGAATACTGCAAGTGCAGCATCATATTTATAACTTCCTGCTATTGTGAATTCATACTCATTATCTGAATACGGATCTTTCAGTTTAAATGTATCACCCTTTTTAAGTCCGTATTTGACCATTACACCATTAGATACAAGTATCTCATCATCCTTGATATCCACATCAACATACCTGCTGTTATCCTGAATACCATATATCATAATATCATCTGTCATGTATTTTTCATCAGTTGTATCAAGCGATGTCACACAGTACTTTTCTGCACCGGAAATATCAGTCTCTGCCTGACTCTTTAACACATACTGATAATCACATATCTGTGACTTCTTAACAACATCAGCATAATCATTAATAAGCGGTTCAAACATGATACTGAATACAACAAGTGCACCTGCAATCAGTATTCCTAAGAACAATGTCAGATAATTAGGTATATTCTGGAACATTATCCTCAATCTGAATCTTGTCATGAATGGAAGCTTGTGGCTTAACTTTACAAGCTTCTTTTTCTTTCTGTTGGTAAGCTCATGCCTTAAGAACTTAAGCGGTGAAAGCCGGAGCTTCTTATCAAGCACAATAAGATTAACAACAAACATAATAATAATCGGAACAACTGTTGTATCAACAAATGCTTCTGCATTAAGCAGTGTCGTGTAAGTACACAGACTGTAGCTGTTATAATACACATTTACAAAAAACTTCTCCAGAAGAGTGTAACCAAGTATATTACCAGCAACAGCAGCAACCAGTGTTACAGCAACCGGAAGGACCATGTAATGTCTTACAATCTCACCTCTCTTATAGCCTGATGCGCGGAGAGTTCCGATAACACCAGCCTCCTGACTGATTGTGTTAAATGTTGTAACAGCGAATACAAATGCAATTACAACCACTACAATATAGTCAAAAAGCATAATTGTTGCCTTATCTGAACCCATATCATCTCCTGTGAAATTAACAGCCTTGTTAGTATATCTTGGCAGATAATCAGAAACACTGATAATATCCGTATTACCACTCATCATGAGCTTTGTATCATAGTCTTTGATAACATCGCCAAGATTTTCAAGAAAATCTTCAGAAGCCTCTTTTTCTGCTTTATCTCCTGAAACCTCTTTGTTATATTTCCATGCATAATTATATTTGACATGATTGCTTGCAACATTTTCAAAGCCCTTATCAGTCATAACAGCAATAGAAAAATTAGTTGAGTCAAACATCATGTCTGAATTATTCTCAAAAAGACAGCTGTAATCAGGAACTGCAACAAAACCGGTAACCTTTAATTCTTTTCCTGCGAGCTTAATTGTGTCGCCAATCTTAATCTTTGCATTCTGTGCATACATACGGTCAAGTGCTATTTCATTATCAGCAGCAGGCATTTCGCCTTCCATAACACACTCAAGATTAACCTTTGTCCTGTCTTTATACACTCTGATTGTATCACCGCTGTCAGCCTCATCTTCCTCAAAATATCTTAAGTCGTAAAGCTTGCTGTCAGTCTTATTCTCAATATCTTTTATAAACGAACTGTCAGGCTCTTTATCTAATGCAAAATGTCCATCTTCAAGATTATATTTTCAAAGCCCTCATCATATGAGTGCTTAACGCTGTTGTCTGCAACAAGGAATCCGCTGACTAACGAAATCATCATAACCATAAACAGGAATATCACAAGATATTTACCAAAATCATGCTTTAATTCTCTTGGCAGACGCTTATTTAAAGGATTTCTCATAATCATTTCCTCCTACCATTCAAGGTCTGCTGCCGGTATCTTGTTATCATTAACATAGTTCTTACGGATTCTGCCATCTCTTAATGTAATAACTCTGTCTGCCATATTCTTGATAGCGTCATTATGTGTAACTATTATTATAGTATTACCGTACTTCTTATTAACATCTTCAATAAGCTTTAATATATCCTTAGATGTGTTGTAATCAAGCGCTCCTGTAGGTTCATCACACAACAGGATATCAGGATTCTTGATAAGTGCTCTTCCTATTGAAGTTCTCTGCTGCTGACCACCTGATAACTGGTTAGGCTTCTTGTCAGCATGGTCTGAAAGTCCAAGTGTGTTAAGTATCTCGTCAGTATCAAGTGCCTTATCACTTAAGTAAGCACCAACCTCAATATTTTCCCTTACAGTAAGGTTAGGTATAAGATTATACATCTGAAAAACATATCCAAGATGCTTTCTTCTGTACTGTGTAAGACACTTCTCATTCATATCCGCTGTTTTCTCACCATCTATAGATATGTAACCCTCGTCTGCATCATCAATACCACCGATAATATTAAGCAGTGTTGATTTACCAGAACCTGATGGACCAAGCAGTACAACTATTTCCCCCTTATTAACCTCTATGTCTATACCATTCAGTACTTCCACCCGGCTTTCGCCTTCTCCATAATGCTTTTTGATTCCATTAATCTCTAAAAACATATTTACCTCCTTCGGGCACGCCCTCTCATATCATTATATGAACAATCGTTCATATATTCATTATATTACCACTTCAAAATTTTGTGTCAATATATGATATTTTATCGTTTTACGGCACAAAAAAAGCAAGCATCGGTTAGAATGCCCTAACCATGCTTACTTTATCACATTTTACTATATAATTCACTATTTGTTATTGATAAATATTATCAATAATTTAACTGCGTTTTATTTATCTTTATCAGCCAGCTCATCAATAAGCCTTATTGATTCCATAATCATACTGTCACAATGCGCCTTTTTTTCGCCACCCTTTAAAGCATTATCTCTTAAAAGGTCCGCACAGTTAGTCATTCCATCGTGGTTATCCCTGATAGTTCTCTGAAATGCACCAACAACAGCCGGACTGCTTACTCCCAATGCTCCAAGCACCATAAGCCCTCCGGTAATTGCACCACATGTTCCACCACATTTCATACCTCCGCCGAAATTACATCCAAGACATTCTGCCTGTGTCTCACTCAATCCCAGATCATCAGCATAAGCCATCATAATAGTTTCTGCACAGTTATAACATTTTTCAGGTGAACGGAGTTCTTTAGCTTTTTCTATATGTCTGTTCATATCTTATCCTCATCTTTCTGAATTATATCCGTTACTGTTCCATAAATGCGAACTTCTTCTTTCTTACCCTGATAAAGAAGAATACACTTAACGCGACTGAAGCAAGCTCTGCAATAGGCCATGCCCACCATACAAGATTAACATTCCCTGTTTTCGAAAAAATATAAGCACATGGCACAAGGAATATAATCTGTCTTACAAATGATACAAGCATGCTGTATATGCTGCTTCCAAGTGCCTGAAAGAACGAACTGCATATAATACATATTCCTGCAAATATAAAACTTATTGATATAGTCCTTAAAGCAGGAACTCCCATTCGTATCATATCTGACGATGCACTAAATATTGACAGCATTGGAACCGGGAATATCTGAACTGCAATCATAAAAAGTATCATTATTATCTCTGCATACATTACTGCAAGCTTAAGTGTCTGTATAACTCTGTCTTCTCTCTTGGCCCCATAATTAAAAGCTATTATAGGAACCATTCCACTGTTCATACCAAATATTGGCATAAATGCAAAGCTCTGCAACTTAAAATACACACCAAATACAGCAACCGCTGTTGATGTAAATACAACCAGAATCTTATTCATGCAGAATGTCATAATAGAACCAATTGCCATCATAATAACTGATGGAATTCCTATGAATAAGATATTGCAAATTCTTTTTCCTGATGGTCTGAATCCCTTAAAAGTAATATGTATCTCTTTATTAACCTTAATATTAAATATCACTGCCATAACGGCTGCAACAATCTGGCCCGCAACCGTAGCTACTGCTGCACCTACAATACCAAGCTTTGGTGCACCAAACAGACCAAATATAAGTATCGGGTCAAGAATAATATTAATTATTGCACCTGTACCCTGTGTAATCATGCTGTAAAATGTTCTTCCTGTAGCCTGTAATAATCTCTCAAATATCATCTGGAACAGACAGCCAAAACTGATTATGAGAATAACCGAAAGATAATCATAACCATAGTCAGCTATCACTTCATTTGCACCCTGAATAACAAAAAACTCTCTGGCAAAGAAAAGTCCTATAGCAAGAAATATTATATAGCTGCAGGCTGTTATGAATATACCCTGTACAGCCATCTTATCAGCTTCTTCATGCCTTCCTTCTCCTAATGCCCTTGAAAGCAGCGCATTAGTACCTACACCCACGCCGCCTGCAACACCAATCATAAGATTCTGCATTGGAAATGCCATTGAAACCGCTGTAAGTGCTTCCTCACTTATTCTTGCAACAAATATACTGTCAACAATATTATACAATGCCTGTACAAGCATTGATATCATCATTGGCAGAGCCATATTAATAAGCAATTTATTAACAGGCATTGTACCCATTTTATTTTCTTTCATTGTATTACTCATAAAATTCTTCTCCCTTATTTTCCTCGTCAAAATATTCGTATTCTCTCATATTATCTTTGGTTTTATTCTGCTCATCAATAGCATTGCCAAGCCCCTTCAATGCTGAGAAAGGCAGGAATATCTTAGCTCTGCTTTCCATATCCATTCTTGGTCTTTTACTCGGTACCGGCCATTTCATATTGATTATATCATCATATTTTCCCATAAGCTATGCCCTGTGACCTCCAATCTGACCGTTTCTTTCAATTGCGGTTGCCTTGCTCTGCAGGTTATTAGCTTTCATTACCGCATTCTTACCATATTTTTTCTTAATATCTAGCATTGCGTGCTGCATCTTCTTTTCGCGTTCAAGCTGAGTCTGGTCTGTAAACATGTCAAACTGCTGAAAGCCCTCATTAGTAAGATTGGCAACTGTAAGATTTAACTTTCTGATATACAGCTTTCTGTCAGTGTATTTATCATATATATCAAGAAAAGCTTCTCTTAACTGTTTTGATGAAGATGTACATGTCGTAAGTGAAACAGATTTGTTAAGTCCCTGTGGAACTTCTCTTCCATATCTGTCTACATGGATTTCACCCTTGTAGGTTCCTTTATCAACATTTACCCTGTCATAAGTTACATTTAACACAATTGAATCCGTCACAAAGCCTTTATCTACTAAATCAAGTGCAAGCTCATCTGCCATCTCTCCAACTACAATCCTTGCATCTTCAAATGTGTATGGTTCTTTTAACACCTGTCCTGAACACAGGCTGCTCGCCTTGGGCTTATATTTCTTAATATCTGCAATTGTACATGGTTCATATCCCCATGCGTGATCTATAAGAATCTCCGCATCTACACCAAACTGCTTATACAGCCAGTCCTCATCTTCAAGGGACATTCTCGCAATATCCCCCATAGTCTTTATTCCGTGTTTTTCAAGCTGTCTTGATATACCTGGTCCAACTCTCCAGAAGTCTGTAAGAGGCGTATGACTCCATAACATTTTTCTGTAATCATTAACACTTAATTCTGCGATACGCACACCCTTGCTGTCTGCCTGTATATGCTTTGCAACTATATCCATTGCTATCTTGCATAGATACAGATTCGGTGCAATTCCTGCAGTAGCCGTTATTCCTGTCGTATCATACACATCCTCAATAACTTTTGCGGTAAGCTGTCTTGCCGTCATATTATACAGCTTCATATAATCCGTTGCATCAATAAATACTTCATCAATACTGTATACGGTTATGTCATCCTTACTGAAATATTTAAGGTATATAGAATATATCTTTGACGAATATTCTATATAAAGTGCCATTCTTGGAACTGCTACTATATATTCAAGCTTCTTTCCTGTGCGTTCCTCTATTTCTTTTGCCTTCTGTTCTACCTCAAAAAGCCTGCTTCGTCCGGAAAGTCCATATTTCTTAAGAGAAGGAGTAACTGCAAGACATATTGTTTTGGCTGTTCTTGATTCATCAGCTACAACGAGATTAGTGGTAAGCGGGTCTGACTCTCGTTCAACACACTCAACACTTGCATAGAATGATTTTAGATCAATTGCAATATATACTCTTTCCATTACATCCTCCTATACTTAATCCTAGAAAAAGACACACCAGCATATACTAGTGTGTCTTGTAGTTTCATAATAATTCTAGCCAATTTTCATTGCAATATTCATTTCCATGAATACTTCCGAATCATCTGTAAGTAATGGTATTGCAATGTTCTTGGTATACATCGTATCTATCTTTCCAGTTCCCCGTCCAACAGTTGGAGGAGTAATATCAATGCCTATATTTCTAACTGAAAATACTGTTGCAGCATTACCCATTATCATATTACCAAGCTCGCTTATTGCACTTATAGCCATATCGTCTAATTCTGGAACAGGCATGCCCATCATCATACGCGAAGCAATCTCACACGCTTTCTTTTCATCTATGGATAATACAACCTGACCTCTCATCTCTCCGGTTACACCTATAAGGATTACCACCGTACCCTCTGTCAGTTAAACCATTTTAGCATATGGCTTCCTGTTTTTAATTCCACCTGACAGGCGTCTCTTACTATTGCAATCGCAGCCTCTAAAAATGGATTGATATAATTAACATTCATATCTGCCATAGAACTTCCTCTTTCGCCACATGCCCTGATATATCTAATCAGCTATTATCTTTTTCATAATATCAAGTGGAACATAATAACTCACACCTAATGGATTAATAACTATTCCCGATGCACCAATCTCCTTCACTGACTTTAACAGCTCCATATATGTATATAACATATTCTCATGCTTATCAAAATAGCATTTATCAAGCTCTATACCATCTGTAAATACAGGAAGCGCCAATACCTGCTCGCCTTCTTTATGCTCTACCTTATCAGTTATATCCACATAAGGATGTGCAATCGAAACATAATCATCTTTTTCTTCCTTAGTACAAGGAACCATTAAATCTGCATTGCGGAGTGCTACCTTTAAATCTGTCTCTTTAGATGCAAGAACTGGTGAATTATCATCAACTTTATCTTTTCTGAATTCCTGAAAGAAAGAAATAAGTGCATTCTGTAATGCAGGGTTAGTAACATATTCATCCTTAAAGAACATATCATATGTTGCAATTTCTTCTCTTGATATAGTAAGCATATTGTCCCTGCCATCTATAAATCTGATATTCTTAATGCCATTTCTGTACATATGTCCAACTTCAGACATAATACCCTGACCATCTTCTACGCCAAATGAAATATTGAAGCCATATTTTTTAAGTCTTTCTTCAACTTTAAGATGATTAGCATAATCATAAAGTACAACAATATCATTATCTACAACATATGGATAGCCTGTATTATCGCAGTATATAGTCCATAAATGTTCTGCATTCATAAGCTTTTCAATAACAATTTTACGGTAAATGTCATTAAGCCAGCTAAAGTAACCAGCATCATTAACATTCTTCTTTTCTTCCGCTTCATTAATTAATGCAGGAATAATTTTTGTAAGTACTTCAACACTGTCAGATAAAGCAAGGTTCTTAATATATTCACAGCCCTTATCCTCATCTTTAAAAATATGTCTTGTAATATCCTGTGCCTTTGTTGAGTCCATTATATTCTCCAATCTTTTACTAGCTAAATCTTATACTGACAGAATACCACAATATTGATATTCTTTCAATAAATGATGTTTTAATCTGCCTTAATCAAAGCATTTTTTATAGAATCAGAATCGCTATTTTTATTCAGTAAAAACATAAGCATTAAACGTGCCTTATATGGTTCTAAATCTGTATAATAAATATTATCCGCTGAGTTGTCTTTAATCTTGGTATCCAAAACATCTTTACTGCATGTGATAACCACCGGCGCAATATTCTTCTGTGATATAATTTCATAAGTTTCACTTGATATATCAGCACCAGCTGTTGATGGTATTATTACCATTCCATTGCTGATATAAATTTTCTTGGATAATTCATCCATGTTAGCACCTATATAATCATAGAAAATATCTACATCAGGCAATGTTTTTACAGAAGAAATGTCAAATACATCAGATACATTCTTGTTAACCATACAATCCTGTGGCAGTGATTCTGCCTCTCCATTAATATATGACTTAACCTGTGATATTAGTGCTGCCTGCTTTGTATCATCATTAAGATTCTTAATTATAACCAACGGCTTTTTATCCTCAACAGTCAATGATATAAAATATGAAACATAATTAATATACTGTTCTTCTCCGATAAGTATTATTCCTTTTGTCTTATCATCCTCAATATTTTCATTAATTTCTTTAACAGCCTTTAACATACCCGATACTGAATAATCGGACATCTTATCTGTACCAAGTATATATATTCCCTGATTATCATTATCTTCTTCTGATGAAATCTGTTCATCAGAAGAAGTATCATTATTCCCTGTATCATTCTGTGATTCAGTCTGTTCCTGCCTTGTCTCATCCTGACTTATAACATATTTCATTGGATTACCAAACATTGAACTGCACCCTGTCAACATTAAGGATGCAATCATAAAACCAGACATTGTTATACAAAACTTTTTATTAATCATTTATTAACCTCTTGCAGAAACATTAGTAATCTGTAAACCTTACCTGTATCAGATTATAGTAAGAATTCCAAGTGATTTAAGAAGAAGAAGGAATAAAAGAATTGGAGCAACCCACTTTACCATAACTGTATAAAGGCCCTTTCTTCCCATCTTAATTCCTGTTTTCTCAACTTCATCTATAACAGTCTTTGGCTTAAGTATCCATCCAATAAGTATACATGTTCCTATAGAAACTATTGGCATAAGTACATTATTGCTGACATAATCCATAATATCAAGCACCTGTGCATGTACTCCGTTAGGAAGCTTAATATCAAAGAGCAGCTTATTATATCCTAAGCATACGATAACTGCAACAGCTATACAAATTACAGTTTCTATTGCTGTAGCCTTGTTTCTGTTTAACTTAAATTCATCCATAAAGCTTGAAACAATAGCTCCATAATTGAAACTGCACTTGTAAGGGCTGCAAAGAATACCATTGCAAAGAATATTGCACCAATTACATTTCCTGCAAATCCCATAGAATCAAATACTTTAGGAAGCGAAACAAACATAAGACTTGGACCTGATGCTGTCATTCCATCTCTTCCCATGAATACAAATACAGCAGGAATAATCATTACACCTGCAAGAAATGCAACTAATGTATCAAATAGCTCAATCTGGTTAATTGACTTTCCAAGATTAGCATCATCACTTACATATGAACCATATGCAATCATAATACCCATAGCAACACTTAAACTGTAGAAAAGCTGTCCCATTGCATCCATAAGAACTGTACAGAACTGCTTAACAGTAATTCCTTTCATGTTAGGAATTACATAAGCACCTAATCCCTGTAAACCTGTTCTTGTTGTGCCATCAATGTCTGTATATGAAATTGTAAGTGAATATACAGATACACCAAGAACAAGCACAATAAGTAATGGCATGATTATCTTTGATGATGATTCAATACCGCTGTTAACACCACGGAATATAATAAATGCAACAATTATTGTAAACACAAGCATCATTATGATTGGCTCTGCTGTCTGACCGATAAATCCTGAGAAGTATCCGTCCTGTGCTGCTGCATGTCCATTACCTGTAATATAAACAAGAAGATACTTAAGTACCCATCCACCGATTGTTACATAGTATGGTAATATCATAATAGGTACAATACACGCAATAATACCCAGTGGCTTCCACTTACTCTTTAACTTGCTGTAAGCTGTAAGCGGACTCTGCTTTGTCTTTCGTCCAATAGCAATTTCTGTTGTGAGTAGAGTAAAACCAAATGTTAATGCTAAAACAATGTAAATAACGAGGAATAATCCTCCTCCATCTTTAGCTGCCAAGTAAGGAAATCTCCATATGTTACCAAGTCCTACAGCACTACCCGCTGCCGCAAGGACGAACCCTATAGAGCCCTTGAATGAATTACGATTTTCGTTCATTTCATAACCTTCCCTTTTTTAAAATATACTTATAAATTATACCTAATAATCTATATAAGGTCAAGGAAAGCGTTACATCATATTAGTCTTCTCTACATACAATATATACATTGGAATAACATTATTTTTGATAATATACTTAGCCTCAAATGCTTGTAAAGTGCTCTTTTGCAAACTGCATATCCTGTACCACTTCTACAGTTCCAAGATAAATACCTTTTTTGTCTCTCACTGCATAATAAGTTACTAAAAATGGTTTTCCTTGCTTTTCCATCCAGACCGGAACGCTATCCCTAGTATGATTTTTAAAACTTTCTATAATGGAACGAACCATTGGCTCTATCTTAGGCGGATGACAAGAGAATACTTCTCTGTCAATTGCCATGCCAGGTCGTTTGAACACTTTCGCTCCTTCGTTAAAGAAACGATTTATATTATTATCATCGATAAATGTAATCTCTATTGGCAATGTATTAAGCATAGCTTCCAGCTGTGCTACACTCATATGTCCACCTCCCATTACTATTTCACCTTCATTTATAGCCGCCTTATGACGATTCTTTTTATCCTGCACATATTTTTCTGCTTCTTCCCATCTATTCTCAATGCCATACACTAATGCATAGTCTTTGGCATCTTCATAGATTCCATACCATTCTTCGACTGTAAAATTCACTGCGCAGATAGGGAACAATATATTATTCTCTTTATAAATCATTTCATCCGCTCTTGTTAAAACAGCCTGTACTCTATTAATCCATTCTTCGTCATGATTGCTTTCTTTATCTATTGCTGCTAATTCATCTCTGATTTCATCATCAACAGTCCACATAACATCCGATGGCCCTGAAATTTCATAGCGAACTTTAAGGAGTGGATAAATCAAATCACCCTTTTTTGCATAGTGTATTGCTATTTGTCTAAAATCTGATATTTTTTTGCTTACATCTTCGCCCTTTTCTAGTGCACCTCTAATATCTGATATTTCTTTACCAAACTTCTCATTTTCTTCTGTAAAAGAATAAAGAGGATGCCCCTTTGTTTCTCTGAGTACTTTTGCAAGCTCATGTTTTCTGACATACGCATCCGGCATAATTTTCATTTCGGATCTTTCTTCTTTTTTTAAAGATTCTTCGACTGCCTTTTCAGCATTTGCTATTTTTTCTTCTTTAGTTAAGCCATGAAACAATGCACTATGTATTTTACCACCTTTCACCTATTTTGTTTGGTTCCCTCATGATTATTTATTTAATAACTTTTTTATATCCTCTTCAGGTGTACCAATTGGAGAAAGCCCATAATTCTCTACCAGGAAATTCAGCACATTTGGCGAAATGAATGCTGGTAATGTTGGTCCTATGTGAATGTTCTTTATTCCAAGATAAAGAAGCGTAAGTAAAATACATACAGCCTTCTGCTCGTACCATGAAAGTACCATCGATAGCGGAAGTTCATTCACATCACATTCAAATGCTTCTGCTAAAGCGATTGCGACCTTGATTGCACTATAAGCATCATTACACTGTCCCATATCCATGATTCTTGGAAGTCCTCCGATTGTTCCTAAATCTAAATCATTGAATCTGTATTTTCCACATGCAAGCGTCAAAATAATGCTGTCTGCAGGAGACTGTTTTACAAACTCTGTATAGTAATTTCTTCCTACTCTGGCTCCATCACATCCACCAACCAAGAAGAAATGTTTAATATCTCCATTCTTTACCGCTTCAATCACCTGATCTGCTACAGATAATACAGTTCCATGTGAGAAACCAGTTGTTACCTGTATTCCACCATTAATTCCAGTCATATGCTGATCTTTGGTATATCCACCTAAGGCGAGTGCCTTTTCAATAACTGGTGTAAAATCCTTTTCTTCTCCTATGTGTACAATTTCTGGATAAGATACAACTTCTGTTGTAAATACTCTGTCTGCATAGCTTGGTTTTACAGGCATAAGACAGTTCGTTGTATACAGAATTGCTCCAGGAATATTATCAAACTCTTTCTGCTGATTCTGCCATGCTGTACCAAAGTTTCCCTTTAGATGAGAGTACTTCTTGAGTTCTGGATATGCATGTGCTGGAAGCATTTCACCATGTGTATAGATATTGATTCCCTTATCTTTTGTCTGCTCTAATAAAAGTTGTAAATCTTTTAAATCATGACCTGTAATAATAATAAATGGTCCTTTTTCAATTGTAAGAGGTACCGTTGTTGGTACAGGAGTTCCATAAGTTGTAGTATTTGCTTGATCTAAAAGCTCCATACATCTTAAATTAACTTTTCCAACCTCTAATACGATAGGAAGTAGTTTATCCATTCCCCAATCTTTCATTCCGATTGCAAAAAGTGCCTTATAGAAGAATTTGCTGATTGTTTCATCGGTATATCCAAGCACACTTGCATGATATGCATATGCAGCCATTCCACGAATTCCAAAAAGTATTAAGGATTTTAATGAACGAATATCTTCATCAGTAGTCCAGAGAGTACTCATATCAAAATTATTGTTTCTTCCACATGAGTCAGAGCATGTAAAGCAATTTGGTACTAATTTCTTTTTTGTATCTTCTATCTTATCAATTAAAAGCTTTAATGTTTCATCATTAAAGTTTACATTTGTAATAGTTGTAAATAATCCCTCAAGAACTAATTGATTCATCTCTTCAGTTACAAGCTGCTCATTACCCTCAGTTGCACGAGCAAGTCCAATTAATGCTCCTGTAAGCTCATCCTGTAATCTTGCAGTATTGGCAGACTTTCCGCATACTCCTGTATTTCCGGTACATCCTGTGCATCCTGCTGTCTGTTCACATTGATAACAAAACATCTTATTTTCCATGTTCTTCTCCTTTTCTATTGCTTTATTCATCATCTTTTGTTGCTTAATGGAACTATATCAAACTCACATTAATCATTCCGTTGTCTAGGCAACATTTATGTATTATTTTCAACTTTTTTGATATACTAAGGAAAAGATTAAAAGAAGGATGAAAAATCTCATGGAAAAATATATTAACATTTTAAAGAATACACCTTTGTTTCAAGGAATTTCAGAAGCAGAAATTCTTCCAATGCTTAAATGTCTATCTGTCAGCATTAAAAATTATTCAAAAGGCGAATATCTGCTAAGAAGTGGAGATAAGGTACAAACTATCGGCATGATTCTATCTGGTCAGGCTCTCATAATAAATGATGATGTTTGGGGAAATCGCAATATTATTACAGAGCTGTCATCAGGAATGCTCTATGGCGAAAGCTATGCCTGCATCAGTAGTGTTCCTGCTCAAATCAGTGTTATTGCTAATGAAAATCTCACCGTCATGCTTTTCAATATAAATCATATTATTACAACCTGTTCTTCATCTTGTAGTTTCCATACAAGATTGATTCATAACCTTTTAGAGATAATAGCACGAAAAAATGTAAGATTGATGAACAAAATAGATCATGTTTCTAAGAAAAATTTACGTGACAAGATACTTAATTACTTGTCTAGCGAATCTATGCACGCTGGCTCTAACACATTTACAATCCCTTACGATAGACAAGGGCTGGCAGATTATCTGAATGCAGACCGTAGTGCTCTATCTAGTGAATTGAGTAAATTACAAAAAGAAGGTGTACTCTCTTACAAGAAAAACACCTTCTCTTTGAGGGTATAAAACCCTTCTGGGAAAGGGAATGGATGTGGATTGGTCAAAAACAAATCAGGGGCGCAAATACTATAACACACAGTCGGCTGTAGATTTTGCGGCGGCGGGGATTTCGCATGTAAGAATCCGTATTGCGGACAAAGTGGACCAAGAACTGTTGGAGGGACTTGATCGGCAGATTCGGGACTGCTTGATAATGGGATTATTCCCATTATAGCTTATCAGGCGGATGCATTCAAAAATGACCCAAGTGATAAAAATATAGAAAAGGTTGTTGCGTGGTGGTCGGAAGTGGCCGAACACTATCAGGATAAATCTCTGATACCATCTACAGCCACAATAAAATGAAGAGCAGCCAATATTATACCGATAACTATCAATATAATTCCATACACAGAATACACTCTGTTCCATTTTCTCTTTTACGGGAATTATCTGTTACATCAACATTCATCGGACATACTCGCTTGCACTTTCCACAGGAAACACATCTTTCCTTATCACACTTCACATGAAGTAGGCTAAAATAACTCATAGGCTTTAAGAATA
This sequence comes from Eubacterium sp. AM46-8, assembly GCF_003466705.1. Taxonomy (NCBI): domain Bacteria; kingdom Bacillati; phylum Bacillota; class Clostridia; order Eubacteriales; family Eubacteriaceae; genus Eubacterium; species Eubacterium sp. AM46-8. Next base: position 54,172 of record NZ_QSEU01000008.1, on the reverse strand, counting down.
CGGTAATTGGGCAGATATATTTACAGAATGCCCTATTATCCCGAAACGCAAATGCCAAAATGATTCCAATGGCATAATACAGGATATTGCCAACAAGAAATGCCCAGAACATAATTTGCTCGATATTCTCCACGTGGCATAAAAACAGTGCTCCCACAAAAACAAATGATGCAGTAAAGGTGATATATCGGATAAAACCGATTCTTCTGGCATGTCTATAGTTTAACTGAAAAAGTAACAGCCCTAACGCTATTGCCGAGCCTATATAACTGAAATTCAGAAGATAAAACAGATTATCCTTGTTCAGCCATAATGTAACTGCAACAATTTCAAATACAAGCCACATTCCAAGTGGAATCAGCCATTTTTTCTTTGTATTCAATTTCTGTTTTCTCCGTAACTTTATACTTCAAAAATTTTTCTTACCCTTATTGCTCCTGTTCTATCCTTCGCAATTATCTTATCCAGTAATCAACCATGTTTTTATTTTACAGTTTTTCTTTCAAATATATATTCTCTATCCGATGATATATCATCTCTGAACACATATCCAAGATGGTCAAATTCCTTAATGTCATCTGGATTTTCAATATGATTTTCTGCCATATATCGTACCATTTCACCACGAGCCATCTTGGCATATGTGCCTTTTGTGATAAGCCTGCCACCAGACTGCTCACAAAATGAAATAGTTATATACCTGTCATCAGGTGTCAGATATTTTTCAATACATTTAGAGTATTCTTTTGAAGCCAGATTAATAATAATCCTGCTGTCATCTATAACTTCCCGATACAAATTATCTCCCCAGAAATCATACAGATTCGTGAAATCACCTATCGCTGCCTTTGCCTGCATTTCAAGCCTATATGGTGTGATACCATCCATAGGTTTTAATACTCCATAAAATGCTGATAATATCCTCAGGTGTTCCTGCACATAATCAAAATGCCCATCTTCAAATACAGCTGGTGCCATATATTGATAAGCAATCCCTTCATATGCCAATACTGCCGGAGTAAGCTGCTTTTGAAAATTCATTGTCTTAATCCGTTCAATATTCTCTGTCGTAATTTTATCATTGCATTTCCACAATTTCTTTAATTCTTCTTCCGTTCTTCCCTGCATCCACCCAAGAATTTCTTCTGTTTTCTCTAAAAATACCGGACTACTCATGGTATCTATGCTGTCAGTATCCACTTTCATCTTCTTTGCAGGTGATAATATTATCTTCATCAGCTTAATTCCTGTAACATTTTTTCCGGATCATCTGCAGCTTTTACTTTGTCATTTGCCTTTATTATGATACCATTCTCATCAATAAGATATGTTGTTCTGACAACTCCCATTGACACTTTTCCATAATTCTTCTTTTCTTTCCATACATCATAAGCCTCAATCACTTTGCGCTCAGTGTCAGATAAAAGTGTAAATGCAAGTCCATATTTTTCCTCAAACTTCTTGTGGGATGCAACAGAATCCTTGCTCACCCCGAGTACAACAGCTCCCTTTTCGCAAATCTGCGGATATCTTTCTGAGAAACCACAAGCCTGCTTTGTACATCCAGATGTATTATCCTTTGGATAAAAATACAGAATTACCTTCTTTCCAAGATATTCGCTTAATTTATGCAATTCTCCATTCTGATCTGGTAATTCAAAATCCGGTGCCTTTGTTCCTACTTCTAACATAACGTTTCCTCCAATCTAAACATAAGCTGGTATATTATCTACTCTTACTACAGCTCTAATGTTTCAATTATATTCTTTAATGCGTCTGCTGATTCTTTTAGCTTCAATGCTTCTTCTCCACTAAGATTAATCGGTATATCAGATTCAATTCCGTCTGCACCAACAATAACAGGCATACTTAATACAACATCATCAATCTCATATACTCCATGTATCATGTGCGATACAGGAAGTATTGATTTTTCGTCACGCATAATTACTTCACAGATACGTTTTACTGACATTGCAATTCCATAATATGTCGCATGCTTCTTATTGATAATCTCATAGGCACTGTTTTTGACAGCATCTGCGATTTCCTTCGTGTTTTCCTTATGGTTATAATGTCCTCTCATCTCACACATGTCACTAAGCGGAACACCGGATACATTGGCAGATGACCATGCCACAACTTCACTGTCTCCATGCTCTCCTACTATAAATGCATGCACGCTTCGGCTGTCCACTGATAAATGCTGTCCAAGCTTGCTCCTAAGTCTTGCACTGTCAAGAACTGTTCCTGAGCCGATAACTCTTTCCTCCGGAAGTCCTGACAGTTTGATTGCAACCTGTGTCAGAATATCCACAGGATTTGCTACAACCAGAAGGATTCCTCCAAAATCTCTTTTGGTAATTTCCGGAATAATGGACTTAAATATTGCCACATTCTTATTTACCAGATCAAGTCTTGTTTCTCCTGGCTTTTGTCCTGCACCTGCTGATATAATTACAATTGCAGCATCTGCCACATCATCATAATCACCAGCATATATTTTCATTGGGCTGGCAAATGGTATTCCATGACTGATATCCATAGCCTCTCCCTCTGCCTTATTCTTATCCGCATCTATCAAGGCAATTTCAGTGAATAATCCACTCTGCATAAGCGCAAATACAGATGCTGAGCCTACGAATCCGCAGCCTATCATAACTGCCTTTTTTGAATTTGATTTTTTCTTATTCATTCACTCATCCCTTCCTTTTGTTATTCTACAATTCTTTCAAATATGTATTCATTACCTGACGAAATTTCGTCTCTGAATACATAACCAAAACAGTAGGTGTAAGTAGTTTATACAGATTCATAGAATTAATTCTCGCTATGTTCTGTGCTGGTGATACTATAATTTTCATCAATAATGAAATATCTTTTTTAAGTTAAAGATTATTGATTGCCCCAGCCAGTTATTTTGTCTGACTGGGGCATACTTTATTAAAATATAATTGCGTAACAAACAGTTCTATAATCTTTCAGGATTATCATATATATTTATATATTCAGCTACAGATCTGTCAAATGTCTTGATATGACCAAACAGCCAGTCAATAACATTGATTTTTACCTGCTCCATAAACTTTTCATCTGGTCCCTCATTTTCATCCAGATAATCATAGAGTTCCTTAACAGTATGCCTGAACTCCTCATGCTTCTTTATATGTTCCTCCAAGCCTGGGTAATCAACGTCTTTCTGCAGTTTTTCTTCTTCTTTGAAATGAAATTCTGTATATTCATCAAGATAATCAAGCATTTTAATTGCCTTTACTCTTGCATCTTCTGATTCACATGCACTCACAAACTGCTGAATACGATCAATCAGCTCCTTATGCTGCTCGTCTATTGTCTTATTGCCTGTTATTAAATTATCATCAAATGTAATTACTGTCATAAAAACCTCCTTACAATCCACCTCATATATGTTAAAATAAATGTTACTATAATAGAAAGCTGGTACTTATATGCAAATCAAAGACCTGTCTATTTTCCATAATCTGGATGACGCTGAATTTAAGAAAAGTCTCGTTTGTACTCAGTCCGTCATTCATGAATATAAGAAAAACGATTATATATTCTTTCAGGGTGATGTTCCCAATAAGCTCTACCTCATTCTCAATGGTGAAGTAGAACTTGGCTCCATCAATGTTAATGGTAAAGTTCTTCGTATTACCAACATTTCCGAAGGGGAAGATTTTGGCGAAGTTGAACTTTTTCTTAATAAAGACCGCTATAGCGGATATGCAAAAGCAAAAACTGATGTAAAGCTTCTTGAGATTGCAAAGGACTTCTTTGGTGGCAGATGTGAAAAAAACTGCTCTCATCACAGCAAAGTAGTTTTTAATATGCTGGAACTCTTTGCCAAAAGAACTGATGAAAATAACCAACAGCTTGAAGTCCTTACCAGCGGTAATCTCAAACAGCGCATTGCCACATACCTATTAGAGCATGCAGATAACAACAATCTTGTATCATTATCCATGAATAGAGAAGAACTGGCTCTGTATCTGAATACAACCAGACCTTCCCTTTCAAGGACGCTTTTATCACTTCAGGAGGACGGATTTATTCATCTGTCTTCAAGGAAATCAATCAAAATTCTTGATGCTGAGGCTTTACTCTATATCGAATAAACCAGTCTTCTTATTCGCTTAGTTCTTCAAAAACATCTTTACCCAATCCACAGATTGGACATACCCAATCATCTGGAATATCTTCAAATGGTGTTCCAGGTGCAATTCCTCCATCTGGATCTCCTACCTCTGGATCGTACACATAACCACATGGTCCACATACATATTTCTTCATAATAAAAATCTCCTTTCAGATTCTGTTTTATTTATCTTATGTATGTATTATAGTATTTAGGCAAACCATATTCCGTAACATATGTTACCAAATTGCATAAATATTCTAATTTTTTTCTACTTCTTCACTTTTCTTAACTGCACCTTTGACCGAAATCATCTTATACCCAGAGAGTACAGAAAATAACATCGGTCTGCATAAATTCATTTTATTTAATCTAGTGATTACGAGTGTCCGATAGGTGGTCACTAATCGGACACTTATCGGATACTATTGGTCATTTACTGGTCACTACTGGTCACTTATCATATATTAGTGACCACCTACTGGTCACTTTTAAATAAAAATGACCAGCACTGACCACTATCTCTATTCCAATATTGTATAAATGGTATTTGTATTCTCTCCAACTTTTTCAATCTTGCCGGATTTTATTAATTTCTCTAATAAATTTCTTGCACCTGTTCTAGACTTGTAATTGCACAAATCCATAACCTTCTGCGTTGAAATATTTCCATTCTGTCTGATATACTCTAATATTCTTTCTTCTTTCGACATTGACTTTAGTTCCGCTTGGTCTGTATTTTCATTTCTAATATCTGCCGCACCCGGAATATAAACAACCTGTCCAACTTCCAGTTTTAATGTCACTCTATCTGAACGCTCTGAAAAATCAAACTCCGGTTCTTTCCAGTTACCTGCCATATTACCAGTCCTCATCAAGCTCTTCCATCGCATCATCTACACCATCAGCATAGTCCTTATCTTTCTGATATCTGTTCCAGTCATAATCTCCATCATCATAGATAGAATCATATCATTTATTTTTCTTTCAAGACTATCCAGAATCTGGTGTATCTCTACTGCATTTGTCTTCTCCAGAATAACGCAGAATTCATCACCACCTATACGGTACGCACTAATACGTTCATTCTGCACGCCTGCAAGTATAGCTGAAAAGCTCTCAATATAGTCATCATGACACTCATTCCAAGGAGTAAGCTTTTAATATATTTCCTATTAGACATAATTCTCTCCTTTACATCAGGCAACTATAATACGCTTAACATACTCCTTAGCAAGCCCTATTTTAATATCCTTAATAACTACTACATAATTTCCATTGATTTCAGATAGTACACTTATCTTACTACCCACAACAAATCTAAGCCTTTGAAGCCTGTGTACCATATCTTTGTTTCCAACAATTCTCTGAATTATATATATATTGTTTTTATCTGCAAGATTTAGTGGCATAATCAAAAATCTCCTGTTTAATGTGTCAATAGGTTAGTATCTGCTAACTTCGCAGATAGAATTATATCATCCTCTTTTTATCTGTCAATAAAAACACCATACCTTTTTCCTATGTTTTTATTAAAATACACCCGTTTGATTCACTTATCTTGTTGTTGAAATATCTTTGTAAAGTAAGAGCATGATAACAGATAACTCTGCAACTAATGCAAATAACATGCTATATTATTCCCATAAAAAATAAGAGATATCATATCAAAATGATATGATACCCCTTATTTTCATTACATTATTTAATTATTATCAGATTAGTTATTACCACGATTATCAATCTGGGCAATATCAACTATAGATAATTCCTGATTATTGAATGCATGCTCAAGACTTGATATAAGTGCATGGGCTGTATCAAGACTTGTAAGGCAGTGAACGCCTGTCTCGATAGCATATCTTCTGATAAGGAATCCGTCCTTGGCTCTCTCAATTCCATTCTCTGGTGTATCAATTACAAGGTCAATCTTATGTTCTAAGATAAGGTCAAGAAGTGTAGGTGCTTCCTGTCCAATCTTATTAACCTGAATTGCATGTACGCCATTTTCCTTAAGAACCTTGGCTGTTCCTCTTGAAGCATATATCTTATAACCTAATGCTTCGAATCTTTGTGCAATATCAATACCATCCTGCTTATCCTTATCTGCCAGAGTCATGATAATCTGTTTATGTTTTGGAAGTCTGATTCCAGCTCCCTCGAATGCCTTATAAAGTGCCTCATCAAAGCTCTTAGATATACCAAGACACTCACCAGTAGACTTCATCTCTGGTCCGAGACTGATATCGGCTCCTCTGATCTTCTCAAATGAAAATACAGGCATCTTAATTGCATAGTAATCTGCTGCCTTCTGAAGTCCCGGCTCATATCCTAATTCCTTAATTGTCTTACCGATAATAACCTGTGTTGCAAGCTTAACAATAGGAATACCTGTAACCTTACTGATGTATGGTACTGTACGGCTTGAACGAGGGTTAACCTCAATTACATATACCTGGTCATTATATACGATAAACTGAATGTTAATCATACCCTTTACATGAAGAGCTCTTGCAAGTCTTCCTGTATAATCTTCAATCATGTCTACAATCTTAGGTGATATAGACTTAGCTGGATATACTGAAATACTGTCTCCTGAGTGGATACCGGCTCTCTCAATATGCTCCATGATACCAGGAATAAGAATATCCTGACCATCGCATACAGCATCAACTTCGATTTCCTTACCCATAAGGTACTTATCAACAAGGATTGGGTGATCCTGCTTAATTCTGTTGATGATGTTCATGAATTCAACTACATCTTCATCAGATACAGCAATCTGCATCCCCTGTCCACCAAGTACATATGAAGGTCTTACAAGCACAGGATATCCAAGCTCATTGGCAGCCTTAAGAGCTTCATCAACTGTAAATACAGTCTGTCCCTTAGCTCTTGGAATCTGTGTCTGCTCAAGAATCTCATCAAAAAGCTCTCTATCCTCAGCAGCATCTACATCTTCTGCCTTAGTTCCAAGAATAGGAACTCCCATCTTCATAAGTGCTTCTGTAAGCTTGATAGCTGTCTGTCCACCAAACTGTACAACTGCACCATCCGGCTTCTCAAATTCTACAATTGATTCAACATCTTCTGCTGTAAGTGGTTCAAAGTAAAGCTTATCAGCAATATCAAAGTCAGTAGAAACTGTCTCTGGGTTATTATTTACAATAACTGTCTCGAAACCTTCTTTTTTGAATGCCCATGTACAATGAACTGAACAGAAGTCGAACTCGATACCCTGTCCGATTCTGATTGGACCAGAACCAAGTACAAGAACCTTCTTCTTATCCTTAGTCTCTACAGCTTCGTTCTCACTGCCATATACTGAATAATAGTATGGTGTTGTAGCTGCGAACTCTGCAGCACATGTATCAACCATCTTAAATGCTGCATGTATATTATACTTGTCTCTTAATTCCTTGATTTCTCTTTCTGTGTGACCTGTTAAATCGCCGATAACATTGTCAGGGAATTCAATTCTCTTAGCTTCTCTTAAAAGGCTCTCTGTAAGAGGTCCTCTCTTAAGAGCATTCTCCATATCAACAATAATCTGGAGCTTATCAATAAACCATAAGTCTATCTTAGTAATATCATGCATCTTGGCTGCAGAAATGTGTCTTCTTAAACCTTCAGCTATCTTCCAGATTCTTCTGTCATCTACAATTGCAAGTTCTTCAAGAAGCTCTTCATCTGTAAGTCCTGTAAAGTCATATGACATAAGACTGTCAACATGCTGCTCAAGAGAACGTATAGCCTTCATAAGACCACCCTCGAAGTTATCAGAAATACTCATAACCTCACCTGTAGCCTTCATCTGTGTTGTAAGTGTTCTCTTAGCTGAGATGAATTTATCAAATGGAAGTCTTGGAATCTTAACTACACAGTAATCAAGTGCTGGCTCGAAGCTTGCATATGTCTTTCCTGTAACTGCATTCTTAATCTCATCAAGTGTGTAACCAAGTGCAATCTTAGCTGCAACCTTAGCAATAGGATAACCTGTTGCCTTAGAAGCTAATGCTGATGAACGGCTTACACGAGGGTTAACCTCGATTACACAGTACTCAAAGCTGTCTGGATGAAGTGCATACTGTACATTACATCCACCTGTGATTCCTAATTCATCAATAATTCTTAATGCAGATGTTCTTAACATCTGGTATTCCTTATCTGAAAGTGTCTGTGAAGGAGCTACTACAATACTATCACCTGTATGAACACCAACAGGGTCGATATTCTCCATATTACAGATAGTAATACATGTTCCATTGCTATCACGCATTACTTCGTATTCAATTTCCTTCCAGCCAGCGATACAACGCTCAACTAAAACTTCACCAACTCTTGAAAGTCTTAAACCATTCTCAAGGATTTCTCTTAATTCCTGCACATTCTTAGCGATACCGCCGCCGCTACCACCAAGTGTGTAAGCAGGACGTAATACTACAGGATATCCAATCTTGGCTGCGAATGCTTCGCCATCCTCAACGTTGTTAACAACAAGTGATGGCGCACATGGCTCACCAATCTTTTCCATAGTTTCCTTGAACATAAGACGGTCTTCTGCCTTCTTGATTGTAAGTGCAGTTGTACCGATAAGCTTTACATTATGCTCCTCAAGAAAGCCTGTCTCTGCGATTTCCATTGCAAGGTTAAGTCCGGCCTGTCCACCAAGTGTAGGTAAGATGCTGTCTGGCTTTTCCTTTAAGATAATCTGCTTTAATGCTTCAACTGTAAGAGGCTCAATATATACCTCATCAGCAATATCTTTATCTGTCATGATAGTAGCAGGGTTAGAGTTAACCAGTACTACCTCAATTCCTTCCTCTTTAAGAGAACGGCATGCCTGTGTTCCGGCATAGTCAAATTCTGCTGCCTGACCAATAACGATTGGACCAGAACCTATAACTAATACTTTCTTAATACTCTCAATCTTTGGCATGTTCTTAGTCCTCCTTCTTCATCATATCCATAAATCTGTCAAACAGGTACGCTGTATCCTGTGGACCTGCGCAGGCTTCTGGATGGAACTGTACTGTGAATATATTCTTACCAACATATTCAAGTCCCTCATTAGTCTTATCATTAACATTCTCAAATGCAGGTACTGCAACCTTACTGTCTAATGTGCTTTCATCTACAACATAACCATGGTTCTGTGATGATATATAACATTTGCCAGTCTTTAAATCCTTAACAGGATGGTTAGCACCTCTGTGTCCGTACTTAAGTCTGTGAGTATCAGCTCCAGTAGCAAGTGCCATAAGCTGATGTCCAAGACAGATTGCAAATATTGGTACATTGCTGTTATACAGTTTCTTAATCTCTTCAATTATCTCTACACATTCCTTAGGATCTCCAGGACCATTAGATAACATAATTCCATCAGGATTAGTTGCAAGAATCTCTTCTGCCTTAGTATATGCAGGATATACTGTAACTTCACAGCCTCTGTTATTAAGTGATCTTGCAATATTCTTCTTTGCGCCAAAGTCCATAAGAGCAACCTTAGGTCCTTTTCCTGGAAGAACATACTTTTCTGAACATGTAACCTTTCTTACAACGCCCTTAACACTGTACTCCTTAATCTTAGGAAGTACCTCATCAAGATTATAATTCTCATTAGTTGTAATCATACCGTTCATAGTACCCTTTTCTCTTAATATCTTAGTAAGGGCTCTTGTGTCAATCCCACAAATACCTGGGATATCATTATCAAGAAGGAATTTCTGGATAGGATCTTCATTTCTGAAGTTGCTTGCCATTCTGGAAAGCTCACGTACAATATATCCATCTGGCCATGCTTTCTGGGATTCCATATCCTTATAGCACACTCCGTAATTACCGATAAGAGGATATGTCATTGTTACTGCCTGTCCTGCGTATGAAGGATCAGTCAGCACCTCCAGATATCCTGTCATAGATGTGTTAAAGACAATCTCACTAATAACTTCACGGGTCGAACCTATGCTGGTTCCTTCAAAGACCGTTCCATCTTCAAGTATCAAAAATGCTTTCATGAATGCCACCTTAATTCCTTTCGTTTATTTAATTTAATCATATGCCAAGAGGCGCTAAAATGACTTTTGCGCAAAAAAAAAGACACAAAAATGCCTTTTTTCTCTCAAACTTTACAATATGTTACCATAATTAAATGTAATTTTCAAGCAAATATTTATCTATATATTGCATAAAAATACATACCTTAAAAACAGCCCTCCAAAACAGAGGGCTGTCAGTATCCTATTATTCGTTATCTTGTCCTTGTAATTCCTGTCCTGTTCACATTCCATACCTGAACACAGTCTTTATTCTGAATAGCCATCATATGCCCTACACTTTTATCCTGATTATTACCGAACCAGCTTTTTGCAAATGTAGCTGCAAGCGGATTAACGAAAGATTTCTGATAAACATTTGATGACACTTTAAGACACAATTTCTTTTTTTTCTTCCATTGTGCATATATTGTCACATTGCCACCATCTTCCTCTACAAGCTTTGAAACAGTATCTTTGTCTTTATAGTTCTTCCCACTTCCGTCTTCCGCTGTATTCCACGAATCAAAATCATACCCTGGTCTTTCTGGAGCTTCCGGAAGCTCATTTTCTTTTTCATATCCAGTTATAATTGTCGTATCAGATTCATATCCGCCATTAGAATCAATATTAATATTGTATATATTCTCTTTCCATACAGCATACACATCAACTATCTTTCCTAACTTGTCAGCAAGATTAAGTTTTCCGTCAACACCACCTTCAATATATGTACCATCTTCCATCTCCCATACATAACCTGTCCATCCGGTAAGTGTATATACATCTTTAACCGCTGGCAGATGATCAATCTCATCATATGTATAGAATCTGCTGTAGAATCCTTCGTCTTCATACCAGTCCCATTCACCATTATCAACAACATGTATGTCTTCACTGGCTTCATCTGGTCTGTTATTATACAGATGAACCTCATAAAATACCGGCTGCCATATCGCATACAGAACAGCTTTGCCACTCTCGTCAGGTGTCAGATCAACAACTGACATAGTTGTATAGAACTGCCCACTGTCATCACTTTTCGTATTCCATCCTGAAAGATAATAACCTATTCTTGAAAGATCACTTCCTGTAAGCCTTAATCGGCTTCCAAGCCTTGCTGTTATATCATCCATGTGGCCATTAACCTCTGTAACCGTGTTATTATCAAATGTAATGACATAATTCCATATAGCATATATAGTGACATCTTCATTGTATTCCCTGATATCTTCAGACTTAATTATACCGGAGTCTCCATATCTGTCAAAAGACCACCCTACGAACATAAGCCCATTAGAAGCCTCTGCCTGTTCATTAAATCCTTTCAGTTCATCTCCTCTGTCGTAATATGCCTTTTCATCTTCTGGAATATATATTGTACTTATCCCTCTATCTTTGGCCACTCCGGCATCATAATGCACAACAAATGAATATCTTTCCCATATTGCCTTAATAACAATATTTTCGTCTGCAAATGCTCCTATGTTGACCCTTACTCCATCTACACCGTAATCATCATAATCGCCATCTCCGCCTGTAACTTTCCAGCCAGTAAGTATATAGCCATCCTTACTTACTGTGCCTACTCTTACATATGGGGTGATACCAACACAATCATAATAATTAGAAGTTGTAGCATCCTCTTTCGGTATGGATGCATGGTAATCCAATATCGTATGATATACTTCATTACGGTCTGGCAGATACAGACCAGTTCCCAGGTCATCCCTCCATTGGCCCTGATTCGGTCCGTGGTCTATCTGTGACTGATAATATATTCCATCACACACTCCTCCGTCCAAATCTATTGTTATATTGTGATGAACCCTGTATTCATCTTCTGCTGCCTGCGATATAACAACGCCACCAATAAGCAGTATTCCTAATAGCACAATGCCAGCCAGAATTCGCTTGTCTTTTATTATTCTACATTTCATAAACAATCTCCTTATGTATAAATTCATCACGTCCATAAACTCCATAAGAAAATTCCCGAAATATACAAAAAACATGCGCAGTATTAAAATCCCTTTTGCAAAATTATAATACCACGCATGTTTATATTATTCAAATACTTTTTAGTTTTTTAATAGTGTTTTAATCTTTAATCTCAACCTGGCCAATATATTTCCATGAACTTCCCTTATCAGAAGACTGATACTTTGCTGCTGTCTTACCATCATTGTACACTGCATTCTTCCCCTGTGTAAGATATATTGTTACAATTCCTGTTGAATCAACAACCGGTATAAGAGCTTCCTTATATACATCACTCCATTTGAGCTGTTCAAATGAATCCGTACCTGTCTTACCAGAATCCGTCTTGGTTTCTGTCTCCTGTCCCTGAGGATTAGCTGCCGAACTGTCAAGTTCCTGCTCCTCAAGTATCACTTTTGAAAATGTTTTGCCACCATCATCTGTTTTATAAAGATTACTGTCCATACCATCAACATAATTGTAACAGAAGAATCCTATATCGGTTGAAAGATAAACGACACCTTTAATTATATTAGTAGCTGGTCCGCTTCCAACAGTCTCCCAGCTTTCTCCTCCGTTACTAGTACTATATATTCTTGATGATTCATTTGTATCATTGCTCTTTCCATATCCACAGACAATAACACCATGATCAGCATCAAAGAATCTTACATAATAGTAATCAGCTGTATATATATTATCAAGCTCACATGTTGTCCAGTTTTCGCCCTTATCATCCGAATATACAACAGTCACAGGTATCCTGGTATTATTTGCTGTCTTACCACCATATACGAAGGCCGTCTTTTCTGTTGTTATCATATAACTGCCTTCTTTAAGCGTTGTTGCACTGTTGTTATCTTCATACATAAGATATGAGTATGACACTGGAACCGAAACATATTTCTCTCCGTCATAAGTAACAAGAAGTGAATTATCCTTAATTGAATAATTGGCAAGCTGATCTTTATTAGAGTTGCTTGTAACTTCTGTATCACCACCTGAATCTACACCCTGTTTTGCGTAATATTGCTTAAGCCCATAATCTTCCGAACTCATAACTGATGTAACATACAATCTTGCTGTATTATCATAATTGTTATCAAGATAAAATGAGACTACCCATTCGCATTTGATTTTCCCATCATCCTGGATTCCTTCCCAAGACGAGAAATAATCCGAATTAAGATCCTGCGGTATAATCCAGAAAGAAATTAATACCGTATTATTAGACAAATCCAGCAAACTTACAGAATCAACACCTGATTTGGTAATATATTTTGCATATGATACATATTTCTGTTTGTACTGTGCAATATAATTTTCTATCCATTTGGTTCCAAGCCCTACCATATTGGGATTGGTAAAATTAAACACATTATCTGTATCATAATCACTTACAGCATCATCTCTGATAACATTCCAGTCATCATCAATTCTTATTGAAAATGTATATCTTGACTTAATATCAAGCTTATCAGACATATATTTACTTACATAGCTGTATGCAAACATTCCAATAACCATAAGGCAGAATATAACCAGTGCCGCATATGTAAGAATCCTGGTATGAAATTTCTTGCTCATCTGGTACATAGCCCACCTCCTGATTTAATTAGAATTCTCTCTTATTATGCATAGCCTCTCTTATAATTACACGATAGTACTTATACCACCATAAGAAATACATTGCCCCTGCTCCAAGAAGAAACATAACACACACAACAAATGGATGAATTGCATATATCCAGCTTGCTGTGACTCTTCCATTAAGTACAGGCAGTCCATATGCAAGTATAACGCATATAGCCATTACTGTACCGTTAAGGACGCTTCTATTCTCATACACACCTCTGAAATGGTCAAATGTTATAATTGCAAGCATTTCACCTATCGGTCTTGCACATGCTGTAATTATACACAACATAAGTGCATTAAACACTGGTTCTCCAAGTATTGTAAGTATAATGAAATAAAATATAAATTCTGTAATTAATTTATATATAAACTTTCCTAAAAAGTTCATATATGGACTTACAAGCATTACACGAATCATAAGATAATCCCTGTCACCCATTGCAAAAATAGTAGTATTGGCAAGGCTTCCACATATTGTTGAAAGCATTATAAACAGATATATTATTGATATATCCTGATGAATTCTTATTAAAGGGAAGAAATGAGCCAGTATAATATACGGACCATATATAAGAAGCACAACATATAAGAATTTTCTTATAAATTCCCATGCAAGCATAAACGCCTGCGCCAATGCTCCAATAAATGCCCTGCTCTTTGATTTCTCACCAAAAGATTCTTCTTTTACCAGTTTCTTAAGTATAGGAAGCTTCTTAATAATCTTAATTCCCGCCTCTGTTCCTTCGTAATATCTTAATATTTTCTCAGCAAACAGCTTTCTAAATAATTTCATTGTCTGCCTCCCCAAGTATATCTAATACTGCGCCTTTAATCTCTGGAATCTGCATAGTTTCGTATGATATCTGATTAAGTTCACCGTTATTAAGGACAACTACATCCTGAGATATTCTGTGTGCAACATCAAGCAGACCCGTAGATATAAGGATTATGTGCTCATTCTTAACCTCATTAAGAATGCTAAGCATATCATCAACATATTCATCAGTACAATAATCAAGTGCCTCATCAAACATCATGACATATGGCTTCTGTATAAGAAATGCTGCAAGCTGGAGTCTCTTTTTCTCTTCAAAGCTGTAATCTCCAATATGTCTGTCTCTTATCAACCCTGTAAGCTTCACTTTATCAAGATAATATTCAGGCTTTTCGCTGTTCTTATTCATATCACAGAGCATACTGATAAACTGATATCCTGTAATAAGCATAGGCAGAACACTCTGCTTTGCAGCAAAGAAAAGCGTGCACTTCTCCTTAGTCTCAACAGTGCCTGAGTCTACCGAAATATCTCCTGCGATACACTCAAACAGAGTTGTTCTTCCTGCTCCTGCACCGCCAAGAACCGGATATATATTTCCTTCTTCAAATGTATATTCAACATCAGTAAGAATTTCATTCCTACCAAAGCTTTTCTTCAAATGATTCAAATGTAACATTTATAAATCTCCTGCATCCAATGTGTCATATCATTATATTACATATTTATTTGGTTTGTAAACCTTCAAAATCTTATTATATTGCATTTATTCAGCAACAATGATATAATCTTGAAATATTTTGCTAATAATATTAAAAAATGTAGAGGTGTACAATATTGAAAGATTTTTTTAAAAGAAAAGGCTGGAGAATATGCTTTGCAGCATATATATTTATATACCTTCCATGGTTTTCAACTCTTGAAAAAGTTATTAACAGTGATTATCCCGGGCTTCATATCATCAATATTCCTTTTGATGATATGATACCTTTCTGTGAGTATTTTATAATTCCATATGTATTATGGTTTTTGTATGTGGTTGCAGCATGCATATATATGTATTTTAAGGCAGATAATAAAGAATTCATACAGTTTGCATTATCGCTTGTAATCGGTATGTCACTTGCTCTTACAATATGCATGATATATCCTAATGGTCTTACATTAAGGCCTGATTATATTCCCGATAACTTCTGTGGAAAGATAATCAATGCACTATATACAATAGATACTTCAACAAATGTATTTCCAAGTATACATGTATACAACTCGCTTGCAGTTAATTTTGCATTACTGCGTTGCAAAGCTTTAAAGGGACATATAATAACAAAGACATTATCTTCAATCCTTTGCGTCCTTATATGCCTTGCAACCGTGTTTTTAAAGCAGCATTCTGTTGTCGATGTAATCGGTGCAATAATTCTTTATATCGTTCTTTATATTTTTATATATCTTATTGACTACAGCCGTTTAAAGAAAGCTTAGTGGATTCTCTTTAAACATTTTGAAAGTAGTTCTATAAGAAGAACTACAACAAACAATACAATAAGAATTGAGCCAACGGCGTCCCATCTGTAATTGTTCATGTAGACAATCAGTGGGGCGCCGATTCCGCCTGCTCCAACAAGTCCTAATGTACTTGCCGACCGCACATTCACATCCAGTCTGTACATCACAGCATCCTTAAACTGGAACTTAAGCTCAGGCAGTGCCACATGACGTAGTCTTGCTATGAATCCCGTTCCTGCACATTTGCACGCATTCCACGCCGCCATATTCCAGTTATCAACTGCAACAGTGAATCTCTTAGCCAGAAGTCCTATACTGCACATCATCATTGTAAGTACTCCGGCAAAGCTGCCGGGTCCCGTAACTCTTATGAATATAAGTCCATACACATATACAGGTACAGTTCTTATTGCCATAACAACAAATCTGCCAATAAAAGCCACAGGTGCCGGAACGAATTTTCTTGAATTAATAAGTGTAAGCAGTCCTGCAAATACCGCACCGGCACATGTTCCAGCAACTGCAATTGCAATAGTTTCAAGCATCAGATACATAACGCCACTCTTTCCGGTCATAAACATGTATTCCCAGTCCGGATGCGTAATTCCGTGAATAATTGCACCAACAACCTTAATGCCTGTCTTTGATGCCGATACGTCTTTAACTGCACTGAGACTGTATACAAAAAGTGCCATGATACATACACTTATAATTACATTTGTAGTTGTATTTCTCTTAATCTGTCCATCAAGATATGCGTTCAGAAATGTGCTTATTCCCTCAATCACAAACACTGCTCCAAAAAGCATAACAAGAATCATTCCAACCCTGCCATATTCACGCCAGCTTATTTTCTCGTTAAGAAGAAGTCCTATTCCACCTGCGCCGACATAACCAAGTATTGCCGCATGTCTTATATTAGCTTCCAGTACATAAAGCAAATTACTAAGATATCCTGGCAGCAGTTCAACAATAACCGTCCGTGAAAATGCCTTAAACTTTCCTGCTCCCGTAGCACTGACTGCCTCATATGGTTTCATCGACAAGCCTTCAATATCCTCACCGCCAATTCTTGCCATTACAGCCCATGTTGATACAGCTATTGCAATAGTTCCTGCTGCTGCGCCAAGTCCCCATATAAATGTTGCTACAAGTGCAAGTATAAGTACAGGAATTGTTCTTACGCATTGTACAGCAACTCTTACAGCTATCCTGACATAAGGCTTCTTAATAAGATTGCCTGCATATAAAAATGCTGTAAAAAGTCCAAACACAGCACCGATAAATGTACCCGCAATCGACATCTGCACAGTCTTAATAAGTGGTTCAATAATCTTACCACAATATCCTGTGTCTGGTGGAAACATTCTTTTTATGAATAATACAGCCTGACCACCTCTCTTTATAATTACATTCATATCAAAACCTGTTACCGCAAAACAGAATATTATTATAAAAAGCATTACCAGTGCCGTAATTCTTCTGATAACCTTGATTCTATTCATACTTTTCATACACACCACCATATATGAATTCAACATCCTCATTTGTTACCTCTGACGACTTTTTATCAAGTACAAGTCTGCCATCAGCAATTCCTATAATTCTGTCCGATTTCTTCAATGCAAGTTCCACTGAATGACTGTTCATAATAACCGTTATATTGTACTGCCTGTTAAGCTGTACAAGAATATCAGTAATCTGTTCTGCACTATATGGGTCTAGAGAAGCAACCGGTTCATCCGCAAGAATGATATCAGGCTTCTGCATTAGTGCCCTTGCAATTGCAACTCTCTGTTTCTGTCCTCCCGAAAGTTTTCCCGCATATGAATACATTTTTTCAGATAATCCCACTGCTTCAAGCTGCTTCCTTGCATATTCCTTCTGTTCCTTAGTAAATATACCAAAAAGTGCCTGAAAAACATTTCTATCTGCCAATGCCCCATTAAGCACATTGTCTAAGCAGGTAATTGTATCAACAAGGCAGAAATCCTGATATATAGTGCCTATTGTTTTCTGAATATCTCTTTTCTTTCTTCCCTTAAGCTTTGTAAAATCCTGGTTATTAATAATAATACGGCCTGCAGTTGGCTTAATCATTCCATTAAGCAAGCGAAAAAGAGTGGTCTTTCCAGCACCACTCTTTCCAATTACTGATATGAATTCGCCCTGTTCTACTGAAAAACTAATGTTATCAAGGGCTTTGTCTCCACCTTTATATAATTTACTCACACTGTCTATCTGTAACATGTATATTGTCCTCCCAGACAGCTTAAAGGTGAATTATTTCTTTAACATATTCTGCGCCGCACGCTCTGCATCATAATCAGAGCTTTGGGCATACTGATATCCAATATGGCTTAATACATTCAAAACTTTAAGTCCGTCTTCACTTTTTCCTATATTAATACAAGCATCTGCAAATGCTTTCTTAAAGCCTTCTGACATAATATCTGAATTCTTACTAACACATATTGTATCATCCATTATCTGATCTGTCACTGCCAAAACTGCAGTCTGTTTATAACAGTCATCTGTACCACCGAATTTGCTCATCCAGTTAGCTGCATATTTTGCTCTCATATGTGCAAATCCGACAATAACATCAACCTGTCCTGCTGCAAGTCTTGACATAGATGTTGTATATGAATCAGACTGTACGACATTGGCAAGGTCACTTATCTGCTTCCCATAATTATTGTAAAGCCACAGACTTGGGTATATATAACCTGATGCTGATGAAGCACCCATTACAGCCCATGTTGCACCATTCAAATCATCCCATGTAAGCTTCTGTCCTGCATTGACCTTGGCAGCAAGCTCCTGTCCCTTAGTACTTGGTCCTGCAAGAATTATTGAACGGTAATATGTTGTAAGATTATCTGTAAATGTCTCCTCCGTTCCATCATTCCAGTCCTTGGCATTAAGAGAATCCTTGTTAATAGCTTTTCTCTGTGCAGTAAGCAAAACATCACAATCATCATCATATGTAACATAAGTTCCGCCAGAGATAAATCCTGCATCCGCTGTTCCGGCACTTAAAGCTTCTCCTACTGCACTGTAAGATGTTCCTACTGTAATCTCAACATTGCCTACATTATAGCCCTGTGCAGCAAGTTCATCTTTAATCATGCCGCCAAGAGGCTCAAGTCCTGTAAGCAGCGTATCAGCATCCTGATACGGTGCAATCATTATTCTGAATGTATCAATATCCTTAGAATCTTCTTTAGTTGTATCTTTTCCACAACCTGTCAGCCCTGCTGATAATCCCATGCAAAATGTCGCTGTAAGTAACACAGCCATTCCTTTTTTTAAATATTTTGTTAATTTCATTATTTTGTCTCTCTTCCAATGTCCTTTAACATATTCTTATCGCTTCTAATTGTAGCACATGCAACAGTAGTAAGCATATTACCTGTAATAGTAGCAGACGCACCAGACTGAAATGCCTTGATTCCGTCTCCTGTAAGAAGTGCTCTTCCTGCACCAAGTCTTATATCAGCCTCTGGGTTAATATATCTAAAGAATGCAATTGTTCTTAATATCTCAGGCTCAGTAAGTCTTCTCTCATTCTCAAGAGGTGTCCCCTTAATTGGCATAAGTGCATTAAGAGGAATAGAGTCAACTCCGACTTCCGCAAGACTTATTGCCATATCAAGTCTGTCTTCCCAGTCTTCGCCCATTCCTATTATACCACCTGAACATGCCCACATGCCTTCCGCTTTTACAAGCTTCAAAGTCTCAATCTTCATGTCATATGTATGTGTAGTGCATATATTAGGAAAATTTCTTCTTGAAGTCTCAATATTATGGTGATAACTTGTAACACCTGCTTCATGAAGTCTGTGAAGCTGCTCAGCATTAAGAAATCCCATAGAAGCGCACAGCTCAATATCACATTCTTTATTCATAGTCTCATAAGCATGAACAGCCTTTTCAAATTCCTCACCAGTAAGAGCTTTTCCAGCCGTAACAATTGAGAAACGGTCAACACCTTCTGACTCATTCAGCTTACATGCCTTTACAATATCCTCTTCTGGAAGAAAATCATATACTTCGCAGTAAGTATGATTGTGTGCAGATTGGGCGCAATACTTGCAGTCTTCTGGACATTTGCCGCTTCTCCCATTAATTATAGAACATAAGTCAACCTTATCTCCAACAAAATGCTTTCTTATTCTGTCCGCACCCTCGCAAAGCTCATCTAAGTCACAGTTAAGGAAAAATGTCAAATCATCCTGTCTTTTAATTCTTCTTCCGTTAATAATCTCTTCTGCCAGTTCTAATGGTGTCATATATACATACCTCTTTTGAAAAATATTTATTAGATTATAGAACTGAAAAAAACGAATGTCAACCTTGTCATTCTCATAAGTTGACATTCGCCAAAATCATTATTAATGATGGAACAGTCTCATTCCAGTAAAGCACATAGCCATTCCACGCTTATTGGCTGTTTCAATAACCTGATCATCTCTTACAGAGCCACCAGGCTGTGCTACATACTTAACACCTGACTTGTATGCTCTCTCAATATTATCTCCGAATGGGAAGAATGCATCCGAACCGATTGTTACATCAGTATTACCTGCAAGCCATTCTTTCTTTTCCTCAACAGTGAATACAGATGGTTTCTCTGTGAATACTCTCTCCCAGTCATTGAGAATATCTTCATATTCATCACCAATATAGAGGTCAATTGCATTATCTCTGTCAGCACGGCCCACACCTTCCTTAAATGGAAGATTGAGAACCTTTGGATTCTGACGCAGATACCAGTTATCAGCCTTCTGACCTGCAAGCCTTGTACAATGGATTCTTGACTGCTGTCCTGCTCCGATACCGATTGCCTGTCCATTCTTAACATAGCATACAGAATTAGACTGTGTATACTTAAGTGTGATAAGAGCAATAATCATATCAATCTTAGCTGATTCAGGGATTTCCTTGTTCTCTGTTACAACATTTGATAAAAGCTCCTTATCAATAACGAACTCATTTCTTCCCTGCTCAAATGTTACTCCAAATACCTGCTTTCTCTCAATTGGTTCAGGCTTATACTCAGGGTCAATCTTAATGATATTATAGTTACCCTTCTTCTTAGCCTTTAATATCTCAAGTGCCTCCGGCTCATATCCAGGAGCAACAATACCATCTGAAACCTCATGCTGGATAAGCTTTGCTGTAGCAACATCACATACATCTGATAATGATATGAAATCACCGAAAGATGACATTCTGTCCGCACCTCTTGCTCTTGCATATGCACATGCGATTGGGCTTAATTCTCCGATTGCTTCATCAACCCAGTAAATCTTCTTCTCAACATCTGTAAGAGGTAGTCCTACTGCAGCACCTGCTGGAGATACATGCTTGAAAGATGTAGCTGCTGGAAGTCCTGTAGCCTTCTTTAACTCCTTAACAAGCTGGTATCCGTTAAATGCATCAAGGAAATTAATATATCCTGGTCTGCCGTTAAGAATCTCTACAGGAAGGTCACTTCCGTCTTCCATAAATATTCTTGAAGGCTTCTGATTAGGGTTACATCCGTATTTTAACTGAAATTCGTTCATATTCTTTCTCCTTAATTACTTTACATTCTTGTTAATAATTCTTGTTTCGTATTCACCTGTAGCAATATCAATATATCTTACAAAAAGTGAAACCTTGTTATCTGCATTAAGATTATCCCAGATCATCTGTGTGAATTCTTCAATATCACCTGATATCTTAACCCATGTAGGTTCTCCCTCATAGCTTGGAAGTGGATTGCCATCACCCATATATGTATGGATATAATGTCCTTCTCCTGCAAATGCTGCATCATATGTATATGTGTGTCTTTCACAGATGTCAGGATTGCCATTGTGGCTCTTTAATATAGACATTGCATATGAATATTCATCATTCTCAATATGAAGCACACTTGAGATTCTTGGTGTATAGTTAGGAGCATCATGCTCATATTTTCTTACTCTTAAAGATTCTTCAAATGTCTTACCTTCTGAAAGACCGTCATAAACCGTATCAGTCTGGTCTCCATTAGTAACAATAGTATTATTGCCAAGTACTCTTACAGGGGCATAGATAATAAGCTCTGGTGCAACTAAAAGTGTTGATGGGTCAAAAGCTTCTGTTCTGATTCCCTCTCCGTCCTGTACAAATACACGGTTACGGCTGCTCTCGCTTCTTCCCATAATAAAATAAGCTGAAACTGCCTTCTTACCATCCTCTGACATACCAGCAATAATTCCTCTGCCCGGATAAGCGCATCCTGATAATTCCTCTGAAAGGTTCTTAATTGTCATAACTGACCTCCTGTTAAAATGTTTTGACTGCGTTCGCTATTCATTGCTCTTTTGTGCTATTCTCATCGCTACTAATTTGCCGCATGCGGCAAATTCAAAAGACCGTCTGGGAACGCAGCTTATAGCTTAACGTTGCCCAGGCGGTCGGCTTTTCTTAATATATACTGTACTCCCTGTGGGTTATCCCACAATGCACTTTATGCATCTTCCGCCAGTTGTACAGCTCTTATTAATAACATACAACAAAAAGAACTAAATTGCAACACCATTCTTTTTTAGAAGTTCTCTTGCTGATTCAACTGAATCAACACCTGTTGCATTCTTAATTGGTGCAAATTCTTTTTCTCTTACTACCTCGAATGGCAGACAACTGTCAAGCTCATGAATCATATCAAGCACAAGACCCTCGAACTTATATCCGTTAGGCTTTTCAGGCTTGATTAAATTACCATTGGCATCAATATATGGAATCTTCTTCTCAACAATATGTAATGGAAGATTCTTTCCAACAATTCTTTCAAGATCAGAAACCCTGAACAGATAGTTAAGAATAACACCGAAATTATATGCTGGGTCGCCCTTTGAATTCTTGGCATCCATCATCTCTTTAGTAAGTTCATAATACTCAACAATAGAAGGCTTGCCATCTTCAAGACACATAACGCCAACCTTCTCATCAGGAGCTGCCTTTCTTACAACCTTAGAACCAACTGCACAGTGCTTTTCAATTGTAGCACCGATAAATACAGGGTCTGCAATTCTCTGAAGAACATTATCAACAGCAAATACATTAAGCCACTCAATTCCATTATTCTCAAGAACCTCTGTTAATCCAGCCTTCTTTAAAGAGATATACCAGCCGCCATTACCATTAGGTGATGTAGCCATTCTTCCCTTCTCTTCAAGGTATATCTTACCTTCATAATCAGTAGCTGCTGCCATCTCCTGCTTGAAGAAATGTACATATTCACTCTTATATCCGAAGAAATCCTTTTCTTCAAAGAAAGAAACTGTAGCATCATTATTCTTCTCACTTGTCATAACAAATAAATGTATATATGTTGCTGTCTCTTTAACAACATCCATAAGATTGTTAATAAGACACTCAAATATATAAAGTTCCTTGTTAACACCTACATTATACATTCCCTTAGGATTATCAGAACCAAGTCTTGTTCCCATTCCACCTGCAAGAAGAATTGCTCCAACTTTTCCAGCTTTAATTGCCTCTACACCTGTATTCTTAAATGTATCATAATTAGCTTCTATCTCATCCAGTTCCATTGCATCAAGAGGTGTAATCTCACCTTTCTTAACAAGCTCAGACTTATGTTCAATTGCCGATAAAACTTCCATATCAGTCTTATCAATCTGCTCAAGAAGTGCTGTCTTCTCATCATCTGATAATTCATCATAATATCTTAATATCTGTTCCTGACCGTACTTTGAAAGCTTAAGCTTTGCTTCTTCTAAATTCACTTTAATTTCCTCACTTATCTAATAGCTTATTGTCTGACGACATCTTTATAATTCTAACACATTAATAGTTTCCTAGCAACTTAATAGATTCAGCTTCTTCTTCAATGCCTCTTAATGCATTCATAACTCTTGGATCATCAATATTACCGGCAAAATCAACAAAGAAACGGAAATTCCATCTCTTTCCCTCTACATTACCCTCAATTGGTCTTGATTCAATCTTATTCATATTAAGCCCATTATATATAATATGGCTTAACAGATTATAAAGAGTTCCGGCTTCATTAGCTGTTTCAAACACAACACTCATCTTTTGTGCATTCTTAACAAACTTTCTTGTATTAGTAACAATAACAAATCTTGTTGTATTGCCTTCCTGATCTGTAATTCCAGACTTTAAGATATCAAGACCATAAAGCTCTGCAGCTTCCTTACTTGCAATAGCAACATGAGTCTTATTATGCTCCTGAAAAATCATCTTTGCTGCAAGTGCTGTATTAGCCTGACTGATTCTCTGCCAGTCCTTGTGAGTATCTAAGAATCTGTCACACTGCATAAGTCCCTGTGGATGAGAATATACAGCAGTTACATTTTCAAGGTCAGTTCCCGGAAGCCCTAATAACAAATGTTCAATCTTAACATAAGTCTCTGCAATTATGTAATTATCATATTCCTGTAACAGATCATACACATCCGCAACAATTCCTGCGTTGGAATTCTCAATAGGAAGAACTGCATAATCAGCTTTCCCCTGCTTAACTGCTTCCATGCACTCTCTCCATGTAGGAACATTGAAATTATCAACATCCTTGCCAAAGAAATTAATCATGGCAGCGTATGAATATGCACCCGGAACCCCCTGATATACTACCTTGCAATCTTTCTTATTAATCTCATCAATAGCCTCATATGGCTCTCTTAATGTCTGTCCCATCTTTTCAAGAAGCATATACTGATTCTTTCTTGAGTTAGCCATAATCTGTGCAAACAAATCATCAATAGCATGAACATTATCAGGATTCTTAACAAGTTTCTTAACTGATTCCAACTTAGCTTTCTCTCTTGCCGGATCAAGAACCTTCTTACCTGTCTCAATCTTATATTCTGCAACCTCAGTTGTCAGTTTCATTCTCTCTTCAAACAACTCAACAAGCTGGCTGTCGATTTTGTCAATATTATTTCGTATCTCATTCAGATCTAACATATACTTCTCCTCTTTAAAGCGATGTATTGCTTTTATTGTATCACATTTTTAATGATATGCAATAAATCTGATTCCGATATGCACAAAAATTCCCGCACAATCGTGCGGGAATAAATATATCTTACTCTTCAGTTTTCTCTTCTTCAATCTTAATTGAAAGTTCATCAAGCTGCTTAGCATCTACAACATCAGGTGCATTAGTAAGGAGACAAGTTGCATCCTTTACCTTAGGGAAGGCAATAACATCTCTGATTGAATCTCTCTTAGCCATAAGCATTACAAGTCTGTCAAGGCCATAAGCAAGTCCTGCATGTGGAGGAACACCATACTTGAATGCGTCAAGCAGGAATCCAAACTTTTCATTAGCAACTTCATCTGTAAGTCCAAGTGCCTTAAACATTCTCTGCTGAACATCAGCCTGATGGATTCTTACTGAACCACCACCGATTTCTGTTCCGTTAAGAACAATATCATAAGCCTTTGCACGAACTGCACCAGGATTAGTCTCAAGCATATCAAGATCCTCATCCATAGGCATTGTGAATGGGTGATGCATTGCAACATATCTTTCTTCTTCATCTGACCATTCAAACTGTGGGAACTCTGTTACCCATAAGAACTTATAATCAGACTTATCAAGAAGTCCCATCTGACCTGCAAGTTCTACTCTTAAAGCACCTAGTACATTCCATACAATCTTATTTCTGTCAGCAGCGAATAAAAGAAGATCCCCTGCTTCACCATCCATAGCCTTAACAAGGGCATTCATCTGATCCTCTGTCATAAACTTTGCAAATGATGACTTATATGAACCATCTTCGTGAATTGCAATATAAGCAAGACCTTTTGCACCATATCCCTTAGCAAAATCAACAAGTGCATCAATCTTCTTACGAGGCATGCTTCCCTGTCCCTTTGCGTTGATTCCTCTTACAGAACCGCCATTCTCAAGTGCTCCCGTAAATACTCCAAAGCCACAATCCTTAACAATATCTGATACATTCTGTAATTCCATACCAAATCTTAAATCAGGCTTATCAGAACCAAATCTGTCCATAGCTTCCTGCCATGTCATTCTCTGTATTGGAAGCTTTACATCAACATCAAGAACTTCCTTAAAAAGGTATGCAAGAAGTCTTTCATTAACATCGATTACATCATCAACATCAACGAATGATAATTCCATATCAATCTGTGTAAATTCAGGCTGTCTGTCTGCTCTTAAATCTTCATCTCTGAAGCATCTTGCAATCTGCATATATCTGTCATAGCCAGAGCACATAAGCATCTGCTTAAAAAGCTGTGGTGACTGTGGAAGTGCATAGAACTTGCCTGGATGAATACGGCTTGGTACAAGGTAATCTCTTGCTCCCTCTGGTGTAGACTTAGTAAGCATAGGTGTTTCAATCTCTAAGAACCCTTCCTTTGCAAGGAATGCTCTTGTAAGAGTTGCAACCTTACTTCTCATAATAATATTAGACTGGATATCAGGTCTTCTAAGATCAAGACATCTGTACTTAAGTCTGATATCTTCCTTTGTCTGGATATTCTCCTCAATTGGGAATGGAGGTGTCTCTGACTCAGAAAGAATTCTTAAAGTCTTAGCAGCAATCTCAATATCACCTGTCTTTAAATTCTCATTAATAGCACCACTTCTCTTAACAACTTCACCCTCAACAGCGATTACGAATTCATTACGAAGTGTATATGCCTTATCAAAACCTTCCTTACCAATTATATTCTCGTCAAAAAGAATCTGAAGAATACCGCTTCTGTCTCTTAAATCAACGAAAATAAGTGCACCAAGATTTCTTCTCTTGGCAACCCAACCCATAACAGTAACCTTCTTACCAATATCAGCCGATGAAACCTCTGTACATCTGTGCGATCTCTTTAAGCCAACCATTGACTCTGCCATCTTACTTTACCTCTTTCCTGTAATTAATTACTAATCTGCGAGGATAGAATATCTTCGAGAGTAAGACTATCTAAATCTATCTTACTATTTCTTATTATCTCAAATGTTTCTTCCTCGTGAATCATTCGCTGAAACTCAATAAACACCTTCATATCAAGATTCTTAATCTCTTCAATAAGAATGTTCACAGCCGTATCAACATCAAAAGCCTTTCTATACGGTCTGTCTGATATCAGCGCTGCAAATTCGTCTGCCACCTTAAGAATCCTTGCTCCCAATGGAATACCTGTTCCCTTAAGATTATCAGGATAACCACTTCCATCATAACATTCATGGTGCCAAAGAACAACTTTCATTATATTATCCGAATACTCATAATTTTTCAATACATCAAAGCTGATTTTAGAGTGCATTCTCATATATTTCATCTCTTCAACCGATAATTCGACTGAATTTCTGCCATATAAGTATTCTGATAATTTAAGTTTTCCAATATCATGCATCATTCCGGCAATTTTAAGCTCATAACATTCCTCTTCATTAAGCCCCATGCGCTTAGCAAGCTGATATGTCAAATTAGCCACAAGAACACCATGCTCTATACCATTCTTATAATCGTTAAAAATGTACTGTAACTGCTCTGCATCACTAATCTTCGTATTATATCCCATGTACATTCTCCTGCTTAATGTCAATTATTAACGCCATGATGAGACATCGGCGTTGTTGATGTTATCGGTAAAAATGTATATCCTTCCGATAATCCCCATTCAATTATCTGTTCAACAGCGTCAACACTGAAATTCTTAATATCATGCTGTAAAACTATTGATACATTATTGCTCTTAATTCCATCAATAACATTGTTTACTACCTGTGAAGTGCTTGTTGTTGCTCCGGCATCTCCACTTGAGACATTCCAGTCACAGTATCTGAATCCGTGCTCCTGCACAGCACATACAAGCTGACTCATTATTCCTCTGCAATATCTTCTACTTATAGTATTAGATGAACCACCCGGAAATCTCACAATATCAGCACTCTTTCCTGTCTGTGCAATTATTATATCATTCATCTCATTCAGGTCATCAAAATACGCATCAATACTTTGATATATTCTCGCATAATCATGTGATGCTGAATGTATGGCTACAGTATGCCCTCTCTGCGCTTCCTTTGCAATAAGATTCTGATAATCCGGTTTTCCATTAGTTACAAAGAATGTTACTTTCACATTATATCTGTCAAGAATATCCAGAAGCTTATCTGTATATGGTCCCGGACCATCATCGAATGTCAGATAAACAACCTTATCACCCGGATTAACAACATTATCCGGCATAGGCATATATACCTTAATCGTTCTTTCTGCTCTCGCTTCATTACCTGAACTGTCAGACACTGTGTATGTTATAGTATATCTGCCTGTATTCTCAGTATCAACATCTCCAGATACACACACCTTATCCGTAACATCCCCATCACATATATCAACCGCAGAATATCCAGGTTCTTTATATTCAGATCCTTTCTTTACATAGTAAACATCTCCACCATCAAGAAATATACCTGGTGCTGTCGTATCTACCACATGTACTATTCTTTCTGCAAATGCTTCATTACCTGACGAATCCTTTACTGAATATACAATCGTAGTATCACCGACTATTCTTGTATCTATCTGTATATCAGCCTCAACCTTATCAGTTATATCTCCATCATAGTTATCATTAGCACTAAAGCCAGCATCTTCATAAGATTCACCAGCTTCGATAGTAACGTCACTGTCACATGCAAGACTGATAACTGGCGCCTGTGTATCCACAACATCTACAACCACATTTTTAGAAACATGTTTCTTCTTTCTTGAAGCGACAACCTTTATCTCATACTTTCCAAGCTTTGTAACATCTACATCTCCTTCGATTTCAATATCTGTTTTGTCCTTCTCATCAAATAAATGTCTCTTAGTTGCTGTCTTAATAACTGATTCATCAAAATCGCTTCCATATTCAACAACTATAGTATCGGGGCATCTTATCTCAATCTTACTATCCCTGACTGATTTCACTATAAAAACTATAGTCAGTATAATAAAAATCATAACAAGACCTGTAATCAGACCTTTTGCCCATCTTTTCTTCATATCAATTACCAGCTTTCTCATTTGAACATAACATTGTATGGGTATTATACTTCTTTAATGCATAATAAGCCAGTAAAATCATTAAGAAAATCAAGCTATTTCGATAATTCTTCCGGTTCTCGCATTGGATCTGTGGGAAATTGATATAACTGTTCTGTTCTCACTTACCCTGTTCAATGCTTCAAGTACATTTTTCTCAGTATCAGCATCAAGATTAGCTGTTATCTCATCTAGCAGAAGCAGTTCAGGCTTTGCTGCTGCAGCCCTTGCAATTGACAATAACTGCCACTGTCCCTGTGAGAAATCTTCCGGCTTGCATATAGTATCATAGCCCTTCTCAAGCTCCATGATTGCATCATGAATACCTGTTGCCTTAGCTGCTTCAATTACATCTTCATCAGTAATTGATACATCATACAGTGTTATCTGGTCTTTGACAGTTCCTGGAACCATATGAAAAGTCTGCTCAACATATCCATATATTCTCCTCTTTTCACTATCCGGAATAGCCGTAGCCTTCTGACCTGCAATTGATACGCTTCCTTTATCCGGCTCGTAAAGCCCAAGAAGAAGCTTGAATATTGTACTCTTTCCTGTACCTGTTCTTCCCGACAGAGTAACCTGCTCGCCCTCCTTAACAGAAAAACTTAAGTTCTCCACAACATTTTTATCATCATATGCAAATGTTACATTATTGAAATCGACAATCACATCACTGTCAGCTTCCATGGCTGTATTCTCTGCAATGTATGAATCCATCTTAACTGATAATTCATCCATCTCGAAAAATTCATTTATTCTATGTACTCCGGCTATTGCTGACTGTATAGTCTGAATCTCCATACCAAGGCTCTCAACAGGAGCAAATATCTGTGAAATATAATTAATTACCGCAACTGCTGTACCTGCTGACATGCCAAAAAATGCAAGCACTGTCTGGTTACCTGATGCTGAAAAAAGCATTACCACAGCAACAACAATTGCATTGAGAGTAAGAATCACAGGTGAATATACTGCATCATAGAAATTAGTTTTCTCAACTGCTGCGTAACTTTCACATATATATTTATCGTATCTTTCTGCCATATAATTTTCCTTGCCAAGTGTATGTATTGTTCTTATGTTGTGAAGAGTTTCCGGCACATGTCCTGATGCTCTTCCTACAGCTCTTCTGTTCTCAATCTGTGCTGCCAGCGTATTCTTCTGTACAATTCTTGTGAATACGAACAGGAATGGAAGAATAACAAGAAGCACAATGGCAAGTCCCTTATTCTTAAACCATATAACAGCAACTATACTTATTATCTTACAGGCATCAGCAAACATACTGATAATTCCTGATGTAAACAGATTCTCAACTGTATCAGCATCACCAACGAATCTTGAAACAACAGTTCCCGGCTCCTGACTTGTAAGACCGCTTGTTGTAAGACAGCTATACTTATACATCAACGCACTCCTTAATGAATGTGTAATCTTCTGTCCGAATACTGTAAGAAAAGTTTCTCTTGCACTCTCCATAAAACCGGTTACAAGAAGAAATCCGAAATACATAAGAAGCATATAAAATGTGGGCATTGTACCTGATGCAACTGTATCAATAATCTTTGCAAGAATAAGTGGTGGAAACAGTGCCATTACAATTGCGCCAACAACAGTAATTGCAATTCCTGCTGTAAGCATCCACTTTTCTTTTATTGTGTTCAATATAACTCTGCCAACACTTTTATTCTTCATCAGATGCGCCTCCCTTCTGTTCATTATAAAGAACCGCATACTGTGGGCATTTATTCATAATCTCATCATGTGTACCGGCTATGGTTTTTCCGTTCTCCAACCATATAACCTTATCCATCTGTGGGAACAGATATAATCTGTGTGAAATAAGAATCACAATACAATCCTTTGTGTATTCTTTAATATTAGCAAATATCTCTCTTTCAGTGTCCTTATCAAGTGCTGAAAATGGATCATCTAATATAATTAACGGCTTCTTATGACAGAGTGTTCTGGCAAGTGCAAGTCTCTGTGCCTGTCCTCCTGACAGTCTCACGCCTGTATTACCAACATATGTTTCCTGTCCGTTTTCCATCTCATTTACTTCTTCATCAAAGCATACCGCCTTAAGAAGCTTAGCCACATCCTTATCATCACCCATCATAATATTATTCTTAACTGTATCGTTAAACAATTCCGGGTCATGGCCCAGATATGCTACAAGCCCTGCCTTTTTCGCATCATCAAGTTCTGAAAGTTCATTGCCTGCAATCTTAATGCTTCCCTTATATGGATATTCGCATAAAAACACCTTTCCAAGAGTTGACTTACCACATGCAACAGATCCCGTTACTCCGATTATGTCACCTTTTTCTGCTTCAAATGTTACATTTTCGAATATATCATGGCCTCCCGGATAAGCAAATGTAAGTCCTTTTACTTCAAGTGAGTCACACTTTACACTGTTATCCTCATTTTCATAATTCTCATACTTCATAAGCGGTTTAATTCTCTTCCACGACACCTGTGCCTTATGTACTGCATTAAACAGCTTTGCTGCATGTGAGGACTTCTTAGAAAGCTTTGCAAAGCATGATACATATGTAGCTAAAATAGCAATATCCCAGTTTTTCCAGCCTGTTCCCAGAACATTTCTGCTTCCAAAATATAATATAAATATAACTCCGGCAAGTGCTATAACCTTGTATATCGGAGGAAATGCTGTTCCCCATATATTAGCCCTTACTGCCGACTTTTCATAGGCTGTAAGATTATCTTCATACGCCTGTTTTCTTTCCTGCTCACAGCCATATACGCGGTATGTAACTGCATTTTCTGCTCTTTCAAGCGTTGCTTCACTAAGCATTCCTGACTGTACCTTATATTCTGCACCTGTCTTCTGTACAACAGTCTTCATCTTCTCTGCAATAATATAAGATATTGGTGGAAATATCATACATATAAGCCCAAGTCTCCAGTCATAGAAAAGAAGCATTCCAGCATATGCTGCCAGTGCAACACCCGTATCAAATATCTCAGTTGTGAACTTTCTCATCCCTTCAGCACAATCATCAACATCCAGGATAGCTTTGGTAAGAATGTCTCCAGCTCCTTCTTCCTGCAGCTGCGGTCTGCTCTTATGTACAAGGCTGTTATATAGAA
The DNA here is from genome assembly GCF_003466705.1 of Eubacterium sp. AM46-8. NCBI lineage: Bacteria > Bacillati > Bacillota > Clostridia > Eubacteriales > Eubacteriaceae > Eubacterium > Eubacterium sp. AM46-8. The sequence goes on along the minus strand of NZ_QSEU01000008.1, from coordinate 21,865 downwards.
CCTCTTTCATGTTCTTATTAACATTATTAGCGAATCTTCTTACATAGAATCTCTTGATATACCTTGATATCTGCACTACTGCAATTGCAATCACATAAAATATTACAAGAATAAGCATATCTGTAAATGTTGATTTCCCACCAAGTATATTAACAAGACAGCCAGTCATTCGTCCTTCAAACCACGGACCTGCAAGAAGTCCGAGATTGTATATAAGGCCAGATATCGTTATTATCAGAAGTATATTCCACTGGGATTTAAAATAATATGACACCCTGTCGGTCATAATATTGTTCCTTCCTGTGTTACTCATCTTCATCATCCTCTGTTTATCTTCGTTATCTTTCTTTTAAAGTCAATTACATTAACACATTATTGTGACAGTCCGTTACTAATATATATATTTTTTACATTTTCAAGTGCTTCCTTAAACAGCACATTATTAAACTGTGCATTATCTATATCTTTAACCACCTGTTCTGCTTTCTCATTTTCTCCATTATTCACATACACCCTGTAATCAACAGCTTTTTTATATGCAATGGCAAATGTATAGTAGTCCTGCGTATCTTTATCAATATCTTTGCCTATGCCTGTGTTATATTCTGTCTTTTCAAGAAGCCCTTCATAATTATTTTCTATAAAATCATTATAAAGACTGTCTTCTTCATAGCCCGACATTCTTCCTTTACTCCTGAATACATCACCTGATATATCTGAAACACATGGGATTATAATAATAATCATAATTGCACACAGTACATAAGCCAGAAGTGATATATTAAATTTCTTCTTTTTTCTCATTCAAAGCTCCTCCTTGTAATGAGTGTAAGTATATCTGCCTGTGACATATCAGAAAGTCCGGCTATGTCCTCATCTGTCAGATTGCAGTATGCCTTTAACAGTTCATGTGATTTTTCATATATATCATTTATATACTTAATACTTTCTTTCGATACACTATGATACGATAAATTTAAACGTCTGCTGACAATATCTTCCATATCGGCAACAGCCCTTGAAATCGTATTCATATATTCGTCGCCATAATATGATGAATTATTCCTTTCCATCATACTTATTATACCTTTTCTTATATACACATAATCACCTGCGACATTGTAAAAATCATTCCATGCATATTTATCATCATTATCCTTTATTGAACAATCTCCCACATAATCCATACTATACAGAGTTGCATAGTCTCCTGCTTCTAACAGAAGCTTTAGTTTTGTCTGGATTTCATCACTATGGGATGAATAATATTTCTGCTGATTTTTTTTTGCTATATCATATCCAACCATTGAATTTTTACCAATAATAGCCAGTGTAAGTGCAGTCATTGTTATAACAAGAGCTGTTATTGGTGCAATATAATTCACAAACCATTTGCTGTTACCAATTACTTTGGAACGTGTGCTGTTAAACTTTTTATTATATTGTTCCATATCATCAATATGCTTCTTAAATTCCACATTTGGCGAGCCACAATTAGGACAGAATTTCTGATTCATCTGTATAGGTGCGCCGCAATTATTACATTTCATCAGTTGTTCCCTCCCTCATTATATTTTTTATAAAATGACTCTTCGTAGCTCTTTCCAAGCTTGTAATCATAATAGCCATTCTGATACAATTCATTAAGCATATCATTAATTTCTTTGTCCGTCGCCTTTGCAACATTCTTAAGATAATTCTGTGCTTCTGCAACCCAGCCGTCCACAGTTTCTTTTTCTTCTGCCGTACAGCCCTCATACCTATGGTAATTATATCCGTTTTTATTATTAATGAAATATATCATGTCAAGTGACTCTTCAAAGCCTGTTCCAAACTGATAATCACTCAGTTTTTCGCCTTTATGAACCATAATGTAGATGTCTGCCACCCTTTTATAATAATAATCATAAATATTAATAAAATTGTAATGACTCCACTTTTCCAAAACACTTGAACTGCCCTTATAACTATCTGTCAGTTCTGAAATGCCTGCATAGTCCCGCTTTTCATATAATGAATTAAGTTCACCTATATTGTTATTGTACCAATCTAATGACTGGTGTATCTCTTTCCTGTTGTGTGAAGAATTATACATGCTCTTATATGAACCATATCCAAACATACTTCCGGCAAGAACTGCTGCTGCTATTGCCGCACATACTATACCTACACTTTTCATTGTACTTTTTATGATGTATTTTCTGGTATTCTTATCCAGCTTCTCCATTCCTTCATTCAGATTGTACAGGTCTTTCATGTACTTCTGTTCAGAATTCTCATACTGCATAGCACCACAATATGGGCATGCAGTCTCGTTATCTCCTATATCTGCTCCACAATTACTACATATCATAGCTATCCCCTTTTATCAGTTATTGTATTATGCAGAGGCTCCTTTATCCTGCATAATTATCTTTTATAATACTCTGCAATTGTACCAACTACAACATCCATCTGTAAAGGCTTCGACAGATGTGCATTCATTCCGGCTTCAACACATTTTCTGGCATCCTCCTCAAATGCATTGGCTGTCATTGCAATTATCGGAATCTCCACAGCATCAGGTCTTTCCATAGCTCTTATAGCTTTGGTCGCTGCAATTCCGTCACGCTTTGGCATCATAATATCCATAAGAATCACATCATACGTATGTGGTGCACACCTTGTAAATTCCCTGACAGCCTGCTCACCATCACTGACAACAGTAACATTAGCGCCTTCATCCACCAGAAGAGTCTGTGCAATCTCAGCATTAAGTTCATTATCCTCTGCTAACAGAATCTTAATTCCCGAAATATCATTACTGCTCTTTTCCTTATCGACATTCGTTTCTTCAACTTTGCTTGCAATCTCGAAAGGAATTCTGATTACAAATGTTGAGCCTTCCCCTTCCTTGCTTGTGACACTAATTGTTCCATTCATTTTGTCAACCAGACTCTTAACAATAGCCATCCCAAGTCCTGTTCCCTGATAAACACTTCTGGCATCAGTCTTTTCCTGTACAAATGGTTCAAATATATGTTCAAGAAATTCTTCACTCATGCCAATTCCCGTATCAGTAATAGTCCATTCATATGTAACAATTCCATCCTGTGTTCCAATACATTTAAAATATGTTGAAACCATTCCTCCTGCTTTATTATATTTGATGCAGTTAGCGTATATATTTAGAAATAACTGGCGTAAATGCAGAGGACTTCCGTATACATATGGGTACATAACTTTTCCTGCCACCTTGTCATACTTAAGATTGACACCTGAATCTGAGGCACGCTGTTCAACTATAGTAATAATATCCTTTGCAAGCTTGTTAAGATCCACAATCTCTCTTGAAAGCTCAATCTGGCCATCCTCTAACTTACTCATCTGGAGAATGTCATTAATAAGTGATAAAAGATGATTAGCAGCTATTGACATCTTCTTTCTGTTAGTATTAATCATATCTGTATCTTCTTTATGACTCTCATCAATTCTTAACAGACCAATTATGCCATTAAGCGGCGTCCTTATATCATGTGTCATTCTTGATAAGAAATCAGTCTTGGCAGCATTAGCCTTTTCCTCTCGGCGTACTGCCTCCTGCAGCTGTTCATTTTTTTCCTGCAGTGTCTTTGCATACTGCTGCTGCATTTCATACTGTTCACGCTCATATCCCTGAACCGTTTTCCAGCGCATCATATTAAGCACAAGTACAGCAAACATATAGGCAACAAATGTATACTGCATATTTCTTGGTGTTGTCTTAAAAACATTTCTTTCCGGCATATAAACATACACATAATAATCTCTGCCACGTTCCATAAGACCATAATTATGCGAGCCCCACCTTCTGTTACTATCAGCATGTACTATTTTTCCACTTGCACCGGTCTCCTTTATCTTCTTAATTACATTATATTTGTCAACATCTTCACCAACCATACTGTCATCATTAGACGCTATTATCTGATTTCCCTTTGTAACAACAATCTTTCCATCTTCCCTGTCATCATAACCTGATAATATATGTGTAAATGAAAGATTGTAATTATTAACATACTCTGCCGGTGTGTGGTAATAAACAACAACTATCCCACTTGAATCTGCCATACCACATGCTGCAAGGTCAACATATGAACCATCTTCACAGTCAATTCTTATTGCGTATGTTTTTTCAGTATTATCAACAACATCAATAAGTGAAGTACTGTCAAGATATTCGTTAAGCTCATTTGCACCATATTCATCTGTATATTCCTGTGCTATAAGATTACCTTTTGAATCCATGATTATAACTGCCGTCAGATAACATTCCTGCATATTCTTTTTGATAAATTCTTCTGTAAATATATCTTTATCTGAAAGGCTGCGTTCATATGTGATATTATGTTTTATCTGCTGTGCACTTTCAATTACCCTGAGCAGGCTCTTGGTTTCTGACGCAAGATTATGTCTTGTAAAGCTGTTGCACTGTTCATTGATATAATGCGCAGTATCTGAAAGTGTTTCCTGTGTAGTTTTTATATCAACATTTACAGCAATAAAAAACACAATCATCATTATAAACAGACCTGCTATAATCTCAATCGGCCATATTCTTTTTCTTTTCTTTCTGGTAATGGTATTATTTCCCATAACTGTCCACCTCCAGATATTTATCAGCATCAGAAATATATCTGCTGATTATCTTCTTCTCTGTACCATCATTCCTCATCTGGTTAAGAATTTCTGTAAGCTGCTTTTCTATCCCACGGTCATCATTTTTGTCAAATGCTACTCCCAGTCCTACTGTCTCTAATGGTTCGTCAAGAATCCTGAACTTAATATTATAATCTTCCATGTACTGGCATATTGCAGTTTCATGAGCTGCCAGAGCATCTGCATAGCCTTTGCTTAAAAAAGGATATATAAGTTCTCTTTTCTGCAAAGCTATTAATGACCTTATAGCCGGGATACGCTCATCAGTCTTGCTAAGAAATATCTTCTCAGGTCTTGTTGTAGTCTGTACTGCAATCGTCTTTCCTTCCAGATCCTCAAGAGAATATATATCACTTTCCATATTCACAGCAACAACCTGACGGCTGATCATATAAGGTCCTGCCCATCTGTATTCATTCTCCCTGCCGTCCATGCTAAAGCTTCCCCATGCACAATCAATTGTTCTGTCAGCAAGAAGATTCTTCTTATCTTCCCAGTCAATATATATGAATCTGGCCTTATAACCCATTCTTTTAAATGCTTCCGTAGCAAGCTCAACATCAATTCCAGTAGCATTGCCATCTGTATCAACATAATTATATGGCGGATAGTTATCACTTCCTATGACTATTTCCGGTAATTCTGTCTCATTATTGTGACCGTCTGACCTTTCTTTTTTTTCACAACCATAAAAAGAAGCTGCATATATGCTCAACAGACATATTATAATCAAAAAGCTTTTAATCCTACGCACTTACTTTCCCTCTCCTACATATTTTTAAAATATGTTCTATTATAATACAAAAAGCTGCTGATTACTAATCAGACTGACAGTTTTCGTACGACATAATTCGACAATTTTTTTTGGTCAGTTTTCATCTGTTCATAATCCAAATTATAATAATTAATTGACACATTTACATATATATATTAGTATAATATTAATAAGAGGGAGTAGTTAGCATCGTATCCGGTGCAATAGTAATCGTCATCACGCTGAACAGCCGGTTATTATTACAATTAACGAGACTTTTATCAATTCATTTTTGATGCGATAAAGGTCTCTTTTTATATTATTCCATTCCTTTATCGCAAGAAAGGAGCTTATTATGGAATATTTGTTACTACTCATCGGTTTCGTGCTATTAATAAAAGGCGCGGATTTCTTCGTGGAGGGAAGTTCTTCCCTTGCCAAAATCCTTAAAGTACCAAGCGTTATCATAGGACTTACCATTGTTGCAATGGGAACCAGTGCCCCTGAGGCATCTGTTAGTATTAACGCTGCCCTCTCTGGCAGTAATGACATTGCAATCAGCAATGTTGTCGGTTCTAACATTTTTAATGGTCTTGTCGTTGTAGGTATCTGTGCATTTATCGCAGGATTTTCTACTAACCGTGACATTCTCAAGCGTGATATGCCTGTTAATATCATAATAACTGCTATTCTTTGCTTTATGTTTATTGATGGCAGACTTTCAAGAATTGAAGGCATTATTCTCCTTGCCGGAATGGCAGCTTACATCACATGCATGATAATATCAGCACTTAAAAACAGGGAAGAAGCTGAGGATTGTAAAATAATGCCTCTGCCTAAGAGTCTGCTTTATATTGCCGGTGGTCTTATAGCTGTAATATTCGGTGGTAATCTTGTTGTAGATAAAGCCTGTATCATAGCTGCTAACTTTGGCGTAAGCCAGAATTTCATAGGTCTTACAATAGTCGCAATCGGAACCTCCCTGCCCGAGCTTGTAACTTCTATAGTTGCCACAAGGAAAGGAGACAGCGGACTTGCGCTTGGCAATGCAATCGGCTCTAACATATTTAATATATTATTTATCTTAGGAATGTCTGCTGCGATACAGCCTCTTCACGTTCTTTCTGAATCACTTATTGACTGTATCATACTTCTTGCCAGTGGAATTGTATTATTTCTCTTCGCATTTACCAAGAAGACTATGAGCAGATGGGAAGGTGCTGCATGTATCCTTATGTATGTAGGATATACAGCTTATCTTTTCATAAGATAGATACATTTAGCATAATTAAAATAGTCCATAGATATGTATACACAATCTACATATCTATGGACTCATTAGTTATATTAAACATCTGTTGTCTGCTTCTTCTGTGACTTTCTCTTAACAATCATCCATACAACCAGCAATACAACTCCAGCTATACTAACCGCAGCTCCCTGCCACAGATAAGGGTACTTAAGTTTAATAACCGTTGTTCCCTTATTCACATACAGAAGATTATTTCTGCTTGTTATACCTGATGATTTGCCAAATATATCATGATAAGCAAGTGTTGTATCAACATTGTCATTATCAGATGTTATTGTTATTCTGTTCTTTCCATACTCAACATTTAATGGAACAATTTTTCTGTCAGGAAGCTCATTTGATGAGATACCCGTCATATTACTAAGGAGCTGCCCTATTGCCTGATCATCTGTAAGACTATAAAAATACGTCAGATTAAGACCAGTCATTATAATATTATCGTTCTTAACTGTTCCATAAAAATCAAGGCTGAAACCATTATCATAGAATGTTCCCCATACTGTATCAAGTCCGTCAAGATATACAGTATTCCATGTTGTATGTCCCTGCGGGAACATATCAGGATATATCGTTCCAATTCTTGTATCCATATCCGGATATCCATTATGAAATGTTATCGCACTACATGTCACTCCAAGGAATGACTGGCTATGTGTAGCTTTATCCTGTGGAATTCCATCTGCATATATAATCACCTTAACACCTGCGCGACTAAGGCGAAGTACGAGGTCTTCAGCCATTTCTCTATCATCATATGTGAAACCATTAAGGAACACTTCTTTATATCCACACAGATCTTCATATGTATAATCTGTAAGATTATCCGAATCAGCCGTCTCAACGGCTGGAAACTGCATTGATATAATATCTGCCCCTGTTCCTATTGCAATAGCCCTGTAACTGCTTACCACACCCCAGCTATCCAGAGTATCAATATGATACAGAACATACTGCTCATTCTTCTCTACTCTCTTGTAACCGACTGCATTAGCAGCTTTTTCAACATCATCCAGAGAATTATTGTAATGTTCAAGCAACGACATTTTAACCAGTACAGAATCATCTCCAAGCTCTAAGCATCTGTCAAACACACATAGAAAATCTCCCTGTGCAAATGCTTTGTTAAGATTAACAATATTCTTAGAAGTGTTGGCTGCTTCTCTTCCTGCTCCGAATGTTGAAGCAACAGGATTGCCATAATCCGAAACAAGCCATGAACCAGTTGCACCAAGTATACTTTCATCCATCAATGCAAGTCTTTGTCTGGTAACTGACTGTGCTTTAGTTATAAGCGTCTTGTTCTGGACAGCCGACATACGCTCGTCAGCTGACACATTATTCTGTTCACCTGTAATAAGGCTTAATGATGGAATAGTATCTGCCACAAGTAATACACAAAGCATTACCACAAATAGTTTTTTCAGCCTGTCCCACATAAGAAAGCTCATAAGAATCATGCATAATGCAATAGAAATGAATCTTAACATCCATAAATACTGACTTCCTGGCAGATGCTTAAGCACAATATATGCTGTGTCGGTTGTGAGCAATAATATAATCAAACCTGTTATAAATCCGGTTCTTGATTTCTTATATCCGAACAAAATACCAGATATAATAACAAATACAGCTGAAAATCCATAATAAAAGCTTTCACTCTTACCTGTTAATCTTCCAACAGGATTAATTGATGTCCATATACTCTGGAAGAAATTAGCCATATTCTCAGAATTATCAAGTGATGTTATTCCACCTCTTAAAGAAGCCACCATCCATATTCCAAGCAGCATGAATCCTATAATCATTGATATTATAACATCAAGTACAGCTTTCTTTTTACCACCCTGGAACATATAGACAATTCCATATAATATCACAGCAATTGCTATCATACCTGCATAACCTAGATGGCACAGTGCAATCAGTACAAATGTAAATACCATAAGTAAGACATATCTTAATCTCTGATTCTCAAGATACTTATACACTGCATATATAAATACAGGCAGGAATATCATACTGAGACTCCTGGCAAGATTTCCCTCTATAAATACCGCATACAGGTTATTAGGCATGAAGAACCATAAAAGTCCTATAAATGCTCCAAGGAAAGGCCTATTAAAGCCTCTTCCTATAAATGGCCATACACATGCTCCGAAAAAGCACACTACTCCTACAAATACCAGATATGCTCCAAACTGACTTCCACCCGCAATAAACTGACATAATGCCATAACATAAGCTGGCAGTGGTGACCAGTACCTTAACAGTTCAACGCCGTTATACCACATAGGGTCATATAATGGAAACAGGTTTCCTGATTTAATAGAATTATATACATAATCTCCTCTATACACATGATACATAGTATCTGAACCAGAAGGATATACTCCATTTGCATTGATAAGCCATATAACAAGCCATGCTGTCAGCAAATACACGAATGGCATAAGAAACAGCAGGTACGTCGCCTTATTTTTCTTCTTCACATTCTTCTCCAATCTGTCTTAACAACATCAGCTAATTAATAATATCATCCAGAACCGCATCCATTACTTCAGACATTATTCTTGCATCAGCCTTCTTATTCAGAATAGAATTCTTCTCCTGCTCTGATATGTTGACAATATAACTTCTAGTAGGAGTCTCACTTGCTTCAACACATGTAAGCATTCCACCTGTCTTATATATAATCTTAAAGAACTCTTCCGCAAAATAATCTGTAACATTCTCTAATGTCGGCATCATTGAATCAAAAGGTTCAACTTCATTAAGAATCTTATTCTGAAATTGTTCAAGAAACTTACTTATTCCATCTTCAAATATATTAAATTCCACAAATGAGTTTCTGGAAAACTTGATATCAAGTGCAAATTCCCATGTATGCGGATGTGTCTCTCCTTTAGCATCATTGATGATGATATAATGTCTCATGTTAAGATAAAATTTCAGTCTGTATTCTCTGTATATATTAACCGCCATAATGCTGCCTCCATGTATTATTCTTATGTTTCATCATATTTGATTCTTAATTTGTCTACATCATCTTTCTTCTTGATAGTCATTGCATACATTATCTGCATTGACTCTTCCATAAGTAGCTGGATGCTCAGTCTTGAATGTCTTCTGTTCATTCCGACAAAGATTAACACAACATCCCTGTCGTCATATGTGAATCTTAACACATTCTTATCAAGAATATAATTAGCTCTTGCTATGAACTTCTCGCGTTCACTATTATCCACACATGCTATATGCATGAATGTAACAGGATAAGCATCCCTTGCAATAAGCTTATCAAGGAAAGGCATAATAGCTGAACTGCTCCATACATTATTACGTGTGTCATAGAAATCTTTCTCAAGAAGTTTATTATTCATCTTGGATACCATTCCGTTAAGCTGTGCTATTGTATTCTGTGAAGCTGCGTATTTTTTCTGCATTTTTCTTAATGAATGTGCAAGATACATAGCTGTAATAATAAGCACAAAAAGCAATATAATTACATATGTCTGCATCTGTATCTTAATCTGCATATAACTGTTATTATCAAGAATAGCTCCCTTGCCAGTCAGCAGACACAGCTTATATGTCTGATTCTTATATTCAAATGCAACACCAGACGCAACATATTTATTATTGTTAATCTCTATAAAATCATGTGTTACTTTATCATTCTGAAGACTATTCAGGAATCGTGCCGCACTCTTAGAATCATAATATGTTGCAGTTGTTACACCCTTGTATCTGTTAGTTTCCAATACATCCTTAATAAAAAGGATTGACTGGTTCTTAGAGAATGTCCAGTACTTATTAGATGAAGAATTCATTGTTCCTAATATATCATTGATAATCTGTTCATCATTTCTGTTATTCTTAAGGTTAATCTGATCCAGAACAAGCTGCACATACGCATCCTGCTGCGTTGCACATACCTCAAGCACTCCACGCTCATATTGGTTAATTCTCGTATAAGCAAATATTCCTGCTATAATTGAAAAACAAAGCACATAGATTGTGGTAATAATCATTACATTCTTATTCTTCTTAATCTGCTTCCCGCTTTCTTTCTTCTTTGTCTTCATATTATGCCTCTTTTCTGTGTTCTCCCGCTTTCTCATCATCTTCACCAGAAATATCTTCATAATTAAGAGTTTCCCTGACTTTTCTTATAGCATTAACAGGCTTTATAAAATCATGTCTTATTACATCAGCAAATGCCTTACATTCTTCTGACAGATTCATTGTTTTCCATGAACTGTCTGTCTCAATACTGTTAATAATCCCCGCCATTCTTATAAAGAAAACAGCCAGATTAAAGAATGGCAGAAGCAATATACACCACCAATGACTTACATAGTATTTTCTGATATCTTTATTAATTCTTAGAAAATATGCCACAGTAATGAAATACAGATAACCGATAAGTGTATATAAGCCAAATATAATTGCGGTAGATATCAGTACTGTCTTACCTGAATATCCTGCAACAATAAGACATATAAGTGCCAGATACCATATAAGTCTTGGAAATGCAAATGTATGGTCGTACAACAGAGTTTTGACACTTATATTAGTAAAGAGATTCTTTACCTTGAATGTCTTGTCCATGAACATCTTGGAAACTTCCAGACTTCCTCTCTGCCATCTCTGTCTCTGTGTATATAATTTGTTGACATTCTCTATTGGATCAACAAAAAACAATGCATCTTCACATACTTCGACACGCTCATTCTGTAAATATCTCATCTGAAATGTAATATGTGTATCCTCGCAGATAGTATCAGTATTGTACATCCATGATTTCAAAACAGCTGATTTTCTAAATGCAGAAAATGCACCTGACAATGTATATACTGAATTAAGCTCTGATGCATAACTCCTTCCTGCCAGGAAAGCCTGCGCATATTCCATAAATTCCAGTTCACGAAGAAGCCGCGATGGACCTGCCTTATACTTCTTAATCTGTTCAGGCACTGTAAGAATTGAGCCTGTCATACAGTTAATTGATGTATCATTTTCAAATCTTGTAATCATATTGGCAAGTGCACTTTTCTCAAGCATGCCATCACTGTCAAGATTGATAATGTATTTACCTTCACTATTGTAAAGAGCCAGATTGAGAGCTCTTGATTTACCCTGCTCAGAATTCATCCACTGCATAAGAAGATCAGGGAATTCCTGCTGACACTTTGCAAATATATCAAAACTATTATCTTTACCTTTGTTATTAACCAGAAAAATTCTTATCCTTTCATTCGGATAAGTACTGTCATTAATTGACTTAATGCAGCCATACAACGTATCAGCTGAATTATATACTGGTATTATAAGTGTAATCTCGGGATAAACTGTAAGTTCCTTTTTATGAATTTTGTGACGTAAATTCCTTCTGATAAGAAGAAAAACACTTCCCAACGCAGGAACAATTTCCATAATAAAAGGAATAATTATCCAGCCACCCCAGAAAAGGAATGAATTAAGAATTATTTTTACCATATGAGAAGTTTCCTACTTTCATCTTAACAATCTGTGGTTTCGTAAACACATAGAAATACAGATAAACACTAAGCACATAGAAGAAGATTCTGCCTATAAATGTATGGAAAACATAATATGCTCCCATTCCGAGATAATGTACAGCCAGACATATCATAATGATTCTTAATACATTACACAACGTAATGTAACAGAATCCAACTATGCCTATCATAAGCTTCTCGCTCCAGTTATAGACATTAAAGAATATGAGTAATGACAGGAATGCCATAATCTCAATAATTCCCGAACATTCAAAATCAATAAGTAATGTCGTTGATGAAACTCCTGTGTGAATAAATATTATTCCATATTTGAAGTATGCCGTAAACGCTCCAGTTATATCACCTACGATACCAGCCATTGCCGCAACACATCTTGCCAGAGGCATAGTAAGCACTGGCTGTATCGTTATCATCATTATTACAAATAATCCAAGACTTCCCCACATGAAACTCCACGCATGAAGTTTTGCCCTTTTCATTACAGAAAGTATATAAAGCCATATTATTATAATAATAACTGCTATAATAGGATTCATTGCTTATACCTGTTTACTACCTTTCTTTTTCTGATGTACAACTACACCACATGTGGCAGCTATACATATGAAAAGTCCAAACCATGCGCCAGATGAAGCACCTGCTGTATTAATCCACTGCTGCCCAAGTCTTCCAAACTGTGCACTTATCTGCTTGAAATCACTTGCATCACAACCCAGCTTCTGTGCAACCTTTTCAAGGTCAAAATAGAATTCACACTCATCTCTGTTACTACCGACTGTAACAGTCATCTTTCCATAACATATATCAGCATCATTAAGTTCATTAATATTCTTAGAAATTCCCCAGGCACTTGTATCAAACATATAGAATTCATATGTACCTTCACTAAGACCACCAAGCTTAGCATTCCAGTTGATATTACCCTGTTCGTCAACTGTTACGAATCTTGGATATAATACCTGATTATAACTATCATTAAACTTGAAAGTTACAGCCTGTGTAAATTCTCCACCTGCTTCATTAAGATGTTCAGGCATAGTTGAATATACATGTCCAAGGACTGTACTTCCATCACTAAATAATGCACCTGACGCATCAACTCTGTCCTGCTGTGTTCCAGCCGTTGCATAATCTATTCTTGTATGAGGATAATAATCCCAGTCGCCATACAATCCATCATACTTAATATCATATATTGTCTTATCCTCATCTGAATCATCACCTTTGATATTAGACATACCTGTTATAAAAGGTTCTGCCTGATATAATCCAAATGATAAGGTCTTATTATATGCTGGAAGTGCACTCTTAGGAATTGCTATCTCCCACTCATCCCCAACATGTCTGCAGTCAACTCCATCTACACCATTAACGTATCCCTTGCTGTCAAGCTGGAATACAAGTTCATTGCCAAGGTCTGTAGTTATAGAGTATCTGCCATTGCTATGAGTTCCGGCACCTGATGCACTTCCATCAGCACCATCCTTAACATACACATATACATAATCACCATCAAACATCATTGCTGTCTCAGACAGACATCCTCTATGTGCTTCATTAGGACATGATACATCATATTTCTTAACTGCGTCCCAGTCTTTAAATTCACCATCTATAACTATTCCATTATATACAGCTTCTGTCTCGTCTTTATCAACTTTATTGCCATCAAGGACTTCAATATCCTTAATATCTACCGTAGTTCCTGCAAATGTTATCTTAAAATCAGAATTACTGAAGAAATCCATAGGAATAGATGACTCTACAACATATGGTCCTGCTGTATTGCCATGTGCTTTATTAGCAGTAACTGTCTCAGAATCCGCTATATCCCCATACCACGCATTCTTAGCCTGTGCACTGTCTTTCCATCCAGTAAACTGAATCTTCTCAGCCATTCCGGTTGTTCCATCAGTATAAGTAATACTGACTGGATTATTTCCCATATAACTATAATCCCACTCTGTCTGTACAGTTCCCTGATACATAAAATATAATCTTGAATAATCAGATGAAACAGCCACTTTCCATGACTTAACCCCTGCTGCATCTGACTTTCTCTCAGTGATATCATCCCAGTCATCAATATCAGAATCGATTACAATATCACTTCCTTTAACAATTACATTCTGCTTCAAAGAAGATGTATCAATACTCCCCAATACACCTGATAGATTATCAGTGTAAGCATTCTTAACCTGTCCTGCATATACTGATACCGGCATTGAAACAAGCAACGCTGTCATACCAGCTAGTGCAGTAATTCTCTTATAATTGTGTTTCATGATAACTTCCTCCCGTCTTTAGCAATTATAATAAATAGCCGCATCTATTTAATCATCTTTGTTCAAATGTATTCACAAAATTTCATGTCGTTATTATATTAAATTTTGCTGTATATATTTTAATTCATAGACATATCTGTGTCAATTAATTAACAAATATTTCACAATTCAAAAATACCCATAAAACAACATTTACATGCTATCTTATGGGTATTTCATAATAAAATCTTCTTAAAAAATCAAAAATCGATGAAATTCAACCTATAAATCTATCATCAATACGACTACCTATAGGTATCACGTCAAATCCTGCCTTATACAAACAGGCAGTTTATCGATGACAAGCGGCTTATCAGCCATGAAGCCCTGCTGACTGACGAATCATATCCTCAACAACAATATCGTATATCTCACCAATAGTACTGCAGTATTCAAGCACCTTCCAAGGCTCATTAGTATGGAAATGAATCTTGATTAGGTCCTCATCACCCGCTGCAATCAGGCAGTTTCCTTCAAAATGCTCTGTAATATAATCAGCAATAACATCCTCATCCAAATCCTCATCTCTTCTGTCAATCAGAAGCTGTGTATCATAACGGTATGCAAACTGATCATCCTCAACATCTACGCTATGTATATCTGACATAATGTAATCCTCCATAATCGTCTTTATGTGTGGCAGCCAGCATGTCTCACCCGACTAACCCGGCACATTATCTCACATATCAGCCGTAACTTCAAGCATCAGAATATTCTTCTGATAAAATTGTATAATCCATTATTCCATACACTGACCTCATGTGCTCCCGGTCTTATATAGAAAATGTGGTTAATCCCATGACTTGTCATATAATCCGAATAATTAATGGCAGACTGCTTACAGTAAGGATCACTGTCACCAGTTACAATAAGAGTAACCAAAGGCTGCTGCCCTCCATCCTTAACAAGTTCAGGCAGAAGAAATCCTCTGTTTCCATAAACTCTTTCTCCACTTCCTGTATCAACCACTCCCCCTACCGGGGCAAATGCACCTACATATCCAAACACATCAGGATGTGCAAAACACAGGAAAAGCGATTCTCTTCCGCCAAGTGAATATCCTGCTATCGCCGTATTCTCTCTTCCCGTTCTGGTAGAATAATGCTCGTTAATATAAGGAATCAAAGTATTAATAACATCATACTCACACGCATCATATTTTGCTGTAAGTTCAGAGAAATCATAGTCTGACTCCTGATCACCATCAGCATCTGTGAATACAGTAAAGCTCACCATAATCACAGGATTCCTGTTGTAATCATCAACTGCATTCTGTGCAACATACAAAGCGCCAATTCTGTTATATTCAGAATAACTTCCGCTCATTCCATGCAGAAGATACACAACCGGATAACTCTGTGATTCATCATAATCTCTTGGAAGATATACACAAGCCTTACGTTCACTTCCGGTTGTCGGTGAATAATAGCTTATCTCATCAACATTTCCATATGTTACACCCAGTCTTTCATCATTATAATCATCTGGTGTGTCATACTCTGTCGTCACTTCATTAGACACCGTTCTGCTCTTACAGCCCGACAATCCTGTCACTGTAAATGCTGTCACCAGTGCCATTAACACAGCACCTATCTTGTACATATTTCTTGAAATCATAATCCGGTACCTCTGACAAACCTTCTTACAATCTCCAAGCCGCCAACTGGTGCACAGAATTTCTGATTATGCTTTCTGCACTCATCATAGACATATTCAAGGTTGAACCACTCAACGCCGTCTAACTCTTCCTTCTGCAATGTAAGTTCATCTATATTGACTGGCTTCGTGTATACATAGACAAATGCAATCTCACTGTCCTTAAACATCTTGCCATAAAATTCTTTTTCATATTGGATTACAAATGTATCAACAAACTGTAAATCATCAACAGAAGCCTTAATTCCAAGCTCTTCATGCAATTCTCTTATAGCGGATTCTTCCGGTTCATCACCAGCCTGAATATGTCCCGCCGAAGAAGTATCATATCTTCCAGGAAATGAGTCCTTATTCATAGCCCTTTTCTGCAACAGTACCTCTGCTCCCTCATCAGACTTTCTTACAATCCACACATGCGCCGTTCTATGCCTGATTCCCTTACTATGTGCAGTCTTACGCTCAACAGTCTCGCCTGTTGGCTTTCCATTCTCATCAACGATATCAAGTAATTCCATGTTAAATTCGTACTCCATCATAATAAAAAAGCCCCCAGCTATCGCGAGTTCTACGGGAAAAATAATATGATTGGACCTAGACTCCGATAGTACCGCTTTCGCAGCACCCCTCCCAGGACTGGTGGCTTACATATTATATTACTATGTGATTGAAAATTCCATAGGGTATATTCTATTTATTATCACACACCTCATCAGTCCAGGTATTATACTTTCCACCGTTGCTTTTCCTGATGTCCTTCTCATTGTAATTATTAAGTTGCTCTTTAAGCAGCTCAATCTGTAATTGTGTCTTCCTGTTAAGCTCGTACAATTCATTAATCTTGTATTTAAAAAAGATCATAATAGTCAGGCTAACCCCAACCCAGTATATGAGAAATAAGGTTGTAAATTTTCTTAACTTATGTTCCCTGCGCTGCTGCCTTTTACGCTCATTGATATAACGCATTTTTCGCTCTGTATCCATCATTCCTCCTCAATTTTTATATAATCATTGTATTAATCCGGACTGACATGCTATGTCACAGCAAAATATTTATAAATAAATTTAGTATGACAGGCTTTGTCGCTAATCTGATGTACCATATTGTCTGTAAAATATAGTATAATCAATATCAGGAGGCATCGGATATGGATAATGAATATAAGAATTACAAAGCTGACAGAGTCCTTAAGCTGCTGTTTCGGGCTTTAAAGGGTGAGTCACTCTCGGTAGCCGCACTCGCCGACGAAAGTAATGTGTCAACAAGAAGCATAACAAGAGATATTAACGATTTGAAAGCATTCCTTGCCGACTATCGCGATATTCTTGGCAATGCCGAGTTAAAATACTCTGCTTCAGACCACTGCTACACATTAGAGATGGACAATCTGTTTTCTAATAAAGAACTTTTCGCCATAGCTAAAGTGCTTATCGGAAGCAGGGCGTTCAGCCATGAAGAACTGCTCACAATAATAGGAAAACTGAAAACACACACAAGCTATTCAGACAAAAAACACCTTGAACAGCTTATTGCCAAAGAAATGTTTAACTATGAGGAAGTCGGCTCAGACTGCGACAGCGTGATTGATAATGTATGGAAACTCTCCAACTACATTCAGGAACAGCGTGCAATCACAATCAATTATTACAAAATGAACCGTAACAAAGTCAAGCACAGAATCATACCAGTATCAATAATGTTTAGTGAATACTACTTCTATCTGATTGCATACAAATGTGAAGACACATTATCTGATACACCTACATATTTCAGAATCGACAGAATCTGTGATATGACTGTTCACAGAGAAAAGCTTGAACTTCCTAAAAATGTTGAATTTGATGAGGGACTGCTCCGCAAACGAAGCCAGTTCATGTGGCCGGGACCACTCAGAAAAATCAGATTTGAATTCACCGGACCATCACTCCAGGCTATTCTTGACCGTCTGCCAACCGCCAAAGTAATTGACCGCTATGATAACAAATATCTCATCGAAGCGGAAGTCTACGGCAACGGAATCAAAATATTCCTGTTAAGTCAGGGCTCATGGGTTAAAGTAATTGCTCCTGATGAATTTGTTAAAGAAATCAAAGATGAGATAGAAAAAATGCGGTCGCTTTATTAAGAAAATATTTAAACAACAACTCCCCATAAGCAGTCAACGCTTATGGGAGTTGTTATTTATTCATATATTATTCACATCAAATCTTACTTAACAAATCCGCTTTCTTCGCGGCGAATTCCTCTTCAGAAATAATTCCTGCATCCTTTAACTGTGCAAGCTTCTGCAACTGCTCCAATGCGTCAGGCTGCGCTGGAGCTGCCTGAACCTGAATAGGCTGTGCTGCGGCTTTCTTTGCATTTTTTCTCATCTCATGATAGATTGCAATTATTCGTGTTGCCTCGGCAAGATACAGGGTATTGATAACCTCTTTAGAACCAGCAACTGAAACCTCTAAATCGCATAGCTTAAATGCAGCTGTAAGTGCAGTATCAATAACTGCCGTCAGAAAATCACTTGATGTAGAATTCTGAATCGTTGACATGCTTGTCACATCTTCAAAATAAAACTGCTTGACATTAGCCGTTGCTCCAAGCATTTCCCTATTCACAAATATCAGCTGATTATCAGTACACGCAACATAATCTACCGCTGCAAGTGAATCCAAGCCGCCTGCATAGAAAAGAAGCTGCTCGTCATCATCAATAAAGTACTTCTTAACCTGCGCATATATCTTATCACCAATCTTGGCTCTTATCTGGTCGTTGACCTCCTGCCTGTCAATTGTGAAATCCTGCTTTCCAAGGCACTCAAAATAATAATTAAGTGACATAAAATCCTGTCTGTAAGAGCCTTTAATGCTGATTGTAGTCAGCTTAACTCCGTTAACCATCACATTTGCAGCAGAATCATTAATCTCCATTACAAATGTATTGATACTGGCTGTCGGAATCTTGCCCTTAACCCAGAAACTGCTGTCCTTCTCGTATCTGAACTTAAATGCGATGAAATCCTCAGTGATAACCATACCGGCGTCATTGCCATCTTTAATAAAAATATGTGGAACTGCACCCTGCAAATCGACACCACCCTTATCAGCAAACTTCTTCATTGCCTTTTCATCAATGTATGGCGACATTGTAAGGCATGAAATATTAGGTCTGCTGCCAGGAAGCACAAGCATTTCATAATAATCCTTAGTAAACTTGTCAATCGCAGCCCTGTTGCCTTCGCCCCAGAACTTCGCACCTCCTTCAGCATACTCTGCAGTAATACTCTCAATCAGCTTCGCTGAGTATTCATTCACTTCCTGCTCCATAGCCGCTGTATAAGCCTGCTTCTCAGCTTTCTTCTGCTCATTAGCCTCTTTCATCTTGCCATAAGTATCCATTGCTGAATCCTTCATCGCACCAGCTTTCTCTGCAGCCTTTCCTGCTGTTTCCTTTAACTTGTCCATAAATCCCATAGTCATATCCTCCTTTGGCTGTTCACTTTATTTGATGTCTAAAGTGTACCGCCGGAGGGTGACAGGATGTGGCAGGGTAAAATAAAGTTCAGATATTATTTTTTCTTTTTCCAGATTGATTTCTTAAAAATGTTTATAGGTATCTCATTAATACCCGGTATTCCCTTTTTTCCACAATTAGGACACCACATCTGCCCTATATCAGGATTCCACGAATACTGTTTCAGACATATAGGACAGGTTTTGTAGATTGGTTTTATTGTCATGTTGGTTGCTCCTGATATATATTTTTATTTAATTCCAGCTGTTGCAGAACATCATATCTTTTTGCATTGCTTTTTTATTTTTACCTATAAAGGATTGCATAAATTTTATCATTACTACATTCACCAACATTTTTAGAATATTTGAAGTAATAATAATATTATCACACCTATGGCAGAAACAAAATTCCCAACAGCAAGAAAGATAAACAACATCTTTTTATTTTTCTCAAGACACTCATATTTTTCATTATAAGCACAAATAATTCCGTCAAGATGCTCACTTTTAATTGCCAATTCCCCTATATTTTTATTTACCTCGACAAGACTATTCTTTACAGACCACTCTACTTCAGCATTAGTTTTTTCACCATAAATACTACTATTCAAAAAATGAAGTGATTCTACTATTTCTGACTTTGAGCCAACATCTTGAATAACCTTATCAAGTAGTGAACTTGAATTCTCTGTATTCTTTAAAATATTACCAAGTAGATCTTGAATGGAACTTAATTTATCTTCATCATCTCTACTTTTATCAATGATAGTCTCTATGCTATCTCCATTATTCTTAATTGCTCTTTGAGTTTCCCTAAGCTGCTCAGATATTGACTCCAGACACTCATTATTTGCATGTATACTTGTCAATATACAATCTTTATACTGATTTAATATTTTAATTATAGAATCATATTTCTCAACAAAAGACTCTTGAGTATCAATAACATATGCAATTTTATCTTTTGTCTCCTCTGAAAACTGTTTCAAAAAATCGCAAAGATACTTATCATTATCAAAGTAGAATTGTTTAGTAACATACTCAATCAATAAATTCAGATTTTTTTCAATGTTATTTGTTTCAGTAAAAGATTTTATAGGTAATATTTCGTCAAAAATATCATTTTCCTTTCGTTGCATTTCATCCAATACCAAACATAATGTTCTTTCTTCCGAAAATGAGTATTGCTTTTTCAGGTATGCCACGATATCTCGTAAATATTTTTCACTCTTTGAATCCTTTGCAAGATTATTTATAAGATCTAGTACCTTTGTTTGTTCTCCTTCAACAATTTGTCTAATAGAACTTGATTTTGGTAGTTTTTCAACTTTTTCCTCACAAATTCCACTTGATTCTTTTATTTCGTCTATTTCCCCTTTTAACACATCAATTTCGTCTTTTATTTTTGAAACTATCAATTCCTGAAATAAATTACTAATCTCCCCCGTAGTTGAGTCTTTCATCTTTATCTTCACCCCATTTCAGTTATACTTTGAAAGTCTTTTTCAATCAAACATAAATATATAAGGAGAATAACTTTTTCTTCAGTTGAAAGTTCATCTGAATCAAACATCTTCAATAAGCTGTTTTCATATTTTAAAAATTCCTTATGCGCAATGCGAAGATAGCCATCAATAATTTGTTTATCAGCCTCTTTTCTTTCTTCTATCAATACTATTTTCTCTTTAATGCTCGCGATTTCTTTGTCTATTAAGTTCACTCTCTCCGTATTATTAATAGTATCTCTTTCAGACTCTACTTTCCACTGTTTGTATCGCAAATAATCATCATTGACCTCTTTAATATGCCTCTTTTGAAGATTAATTTGCTCTATTATTTCATCTTTTAGCTGAACAATAAATGAATCTATCAACTCATACATTAAGTCCTCAAAATCTGATTGTTTAATTGACTTACTAAATAATCCTCCTTTATACAATTTATCTCCAATTGTTGCCTCCAAATCAATATTCATATTTATTTTTTCATATAATGCTTCATGCTTTCTTTTATCATCTGATAAAGAATATCTTATGAATTCATCTCTTATTAAAGTAATAAAAATTGCCCTAACTTTCTCAGAAAAAGTATG